>DAIQAS010000001.1:0-36313 GCA_036781525.1 Thermodesulfobacterium sp.
TATTATAAAATAAAGTTAACTGTTTTACCATATCTCCGCAAGCCTTATTAGCATTATCCATAGCTGTCATACGAGCTGCCTGTTCACTAACCGCAGTCTCAAGCATAGCTGAAAATACAAGAGTATTTATATAAAGAGGTAAAATCTCAGATAAAAGTGCTTCTTCTTCAGGTTCATAAATATACGCATAAGATATTTTCTTTTCTTCTGCTTCTTGTGTTTCTTCAAAGCTCAAAGGAATTATCTTTTCCATCTTAGGTATTTGTCTTACTACATTAATAAAATATCCATAAATTACATAAACTTCATCCCACTCTCCTGAAAGATATGCCATCATAGCAGAACGAGCAATCTTTCGAGCATCTTGCATAAGAATTTTACCCATTATATTTGGATACTCTTCCCTTACTGTAGCTCTTTTTTTGAAATAAGTCACTCCTTTTTTACCTACACATATAAGCTCTACTTCTTTTCCTTCTTTTTTAAATCTATTTATGGCTTTTTCTGCTTCTCTTATCAAATTAGAATTAAATGCCCCGCACAAACCTTTATCTGCCGTAATCAAAATTATACCTACTTTTTTAACCTCTCTTTGTTGTAAAAGAGGAATCTTTTGAGTATCTATTGTTCCAGAACCAAGAACATTATCTATCACTTCTTCAAATTTTCTTCTATAAGGGCGAAAACCTTCTAATCTCTGTTGTAAGTTACGCAATTTAGCAGAAGCAACCATATTCATTGCTTTGGTAATCTGCCCTATTCTTTTTACAGCCTCTATCTTTCTTCTAATATCTCGTAAAGCCGGCATATTTTATCCTCCTTTAAGTATAGCAAAAACCTTCTATTTTATGGCACTGGAACAGGTTCTATATTATTTCTCTTCTTAAATTCTTCATTAAATTCTTTTAAAGCCTGTTTCATCTTTTCTTCTAATTCAGGACTAATTTCTTTCTTTTCTCTTATTTCTTTATAAATTTCGGGATATTTGCTTTCAATAAATTCATAAAGCTCACTTTCATATTGACCTAATACTTCTAATGGCATTTCATCTAAAAATCCTCTTGTACCTGCAAAAAGTATACAAATCTGTTTTTCAACAGGAAGGGGTTGATACTGAGGTTGTTTAAGAATCTCAACAAGTCTTGCTCCTCTATGAAGAACTCTCTGAGTAGCTCTATCAAGCTCAGAACCAAACTGAGCAAATGCTGCGAGTTCTCTATACTGAGCCATTTCAAGTCTCAATCTTCCAGCAACTTGTTTCATAGCTTTTATCTGAGCTGCTCCTCCAACGCGGGAAACTGAAAGTCCTACATTAATAGCTGGACGAATACCAGCAAAGAAAAGACCAGGCTCTAAATAAATCTGTCCATCTGTAATAGAAATAACATTTGTAGGAATATAGGCTGAAACGTCACCCTGCAATGTCTCAACAATAGGTAAAGCTGTTAAAGAACCACCACCATATTGATCATCAAGTTTTGCTGCTCTTTCAAGAAGTCTTGAGTGGTTGTAGAAAATGTCTCCTGGATATGCCTCTCTTCCAGGAGGTCTTCTTAAAAGAAGTGAAATTTCACGATATTCTGCAGCCTGTTTGGAAAGGTCATCATAAATAACAAGAGCATGTCTTCCTGTATCTCTAAAATATTCTCCTATAGCACAGGCTGAATAAGGAGCAATCCATTGAAGTGCGGCTGAGTCAGAAGCACAAGCTGCAACTACTGTGGTATATTCCATAGCTCCATGTCTGCGTAAAGTTTCAATGATTTGTGCCACAGTGGATCTCTTTTGTCCAATAGCACAGTAAATACAGTAAACATCTGTATCCTTCTGAGCAAGTATAGCATCTATTGCTATAGCTGTTTTACCAGTCTGTCTGTCTCCAAGAATTAATTCTCTCTGCCCTCTTCCAATAGGAGTCATTGCATCTATAGCTTTAATTCCTGTATACATTGGTTCATGAACGGGTTTTCTCTTAATAATTCCAGGAGCCTTAATTTCAATTCTTCTAAATTCCTTTGCTTCAATGGGTCCTTTACCATCTAAAGGTCTACCTACTGGGTCAATCACTCTTCCGATAACAGACTCTCCTACAGGAATGGATGCAACCTTACCTGTTCTTTTAGCGATATCTCCTTCTTTAATTTTGGCATAATCTCCCATAATAGGTATACCAACATTGTCAAATTCAAGGTTCAAAGCAATTCCTACTTCCCCACTATCAGGAAATTCTATAAGTTCCATATACTCACAATTTCTAAGTCCAAATACACGAGCAATACCATCAGCAACTGAAATAACTACACCCATCTCATCCAAATCTATTTTCTTCTCAAACTCCTCAATCCTCTTTTTAATTAAATCACTAAGTTCTTGAGCTTTTATAGCTTCCATTTATAGCACCTCCCCTTTTATAATTTCTTTAAATTTTCCTAATTGTGTTTTTAATGTTCCATCAAATATCAAATCTCCTATTCTTATTTTTATTCCTCCTATAATATCTTCATCTACCTTTGACTCTAATACTACCTCTTTTTTCAGATACTCTTTTAAAACCTCTTCCAACTCTTTCTTTTCTTCTTCACTTAAAGGATAGGCAGTAATAATTTCCCCGCGAGCAATATTTAACTCTTCATCCAACAACTCCTGATACATCATAACTATTTCTTTAATATATTGAATTCTCCTTCTTTCCACTAAAAGTTTGAGAAACCTTTCTATTTCAGGATCAACTTTAACAGCCTTTAAAACCTCATCTATAATTTCCATCTTTAAATCTGGAGGATAAATAGGATTTTGAAGAGCTGACAAAACTTCTGGCATAGATGTTAAAATCTCATTTATCTGTTTTAACTCCTCTCCAAACTCCTTGGTCTTACCCAACTCTTTTGCTGCAGTAAAAAGACCCTTAGCGTATTTAAATGCTATTGCCATTGCTCTCAATGTAGTACCCTCCCCTTAATTTCGTTTATAAAATCTTTAACAATTTTCTTCTGATCTTCTTCTGTAATATTTTTTCTCAGAAGTTCTTCAGCTAATTTTATAGAAGCCTCTGCCACCTCTTCTCTGAGCATAGCCTTTGCTTTTTCCATCTCGTGCTGAATATAAAGTTCTGCTTGCTGTTTAATCCTTTCTGCCTGAGCATTAGCTTCAGCAATAATTCTTTCTTTTTCCTTCATTCCCTGATCTACATAATTTTGATAAATCTCCTGCGCTTCTTTTTCCAAATTTTTTATTTTTTCCTGCAATTCTATATACCTTGCCTCTGCCTCTTTCTTCTTCTCTAAAAGTTCATTATACTGCTTAAGTATACTTTCCTGGCGAGACTTAAACATATCTACTACAGGCTTTTTCAAAAACTTATAAAGAATTATACACAAGGCTAAAAAATTGAGCGTAAACCAAAAAAGATTTTTTAACTGCGTAGATGTAACACCATGATGTTCTCCTCCAGCTTCAGCTCCAAAAACTAAGGATACATTAGCTATTATTAAAATAAGAACCAAAATCCCTAAGCTTTTCAGACTTTTCATACTTTCCTCCCTAAAAGTCTTTCAACCATAAGTGAAGCAAAATATTCAACATTACCCATAAGCTCTTTTCTAACCTCTTCTAATTGCTTAGAAAATTGCTCTGCCCACTTAGCTTTATACTCCTCCATTTCTTTCATTACCTTACCAAGAATTTCCTTTTCCATTTTACGAGCTTCTTCTTTTAAAAGTTCTCTTTTCTGAATCCCTTCATCCCTTGCTTTATTCAATTCTTCTTGATATTTTCTAATTGCTTCCTCTGCCGAAGCGATTAACTCTTGTGTCTCCTTTTCAAGAGTCTGAAAATGGGATTCTCTTTCCCTTATATAAGACATTACAGGCTTAATAAGAATATAATAAAGTACAAAAGTCATTATTAAAGCTTCAGCAATCTGAATAAAAAGTGTGATATCAAAATTAATCATACTACACCCTCACCTTTTAATTTTGTCAAACCCAATCTTATAGCTAAATCAGTATTGCTACATTTGTATTATAAATTTTTAAAAAGTCAAGTTATAAAAAGTTATAAAAATTAGCATTATTTAAAGAAATGTCTCTTTAAAGCAACATTAAAAACTAAAGAAAGTAAAAAATAGGAAGAAATCGTTATAGATCCCCCGTAACTTAAAAACGGAAAGGGAACACTTGTCATAGGAAGTAATCCTGAACATCCTCCTATATTAAACACAGCTTGCCAAAAAAGAGTTATAGCCACTCCTAAGGAAAGATATTTACCAAGCCAGTCTTTAGCTACATAAGAAATTTTTATACAAAAATACAGCAAATAACCATATAAAAATAAAATTAAACTTACTCCAATAAAACCCCATGTTTCTGCCCATACCGCAAAAGCAAGATCTGTATGTTTAGCTGGAAGATAATGAAGTCTCGTTGACCAGCCTTTTTTAAAGCCGTGCCCCCATATCCCTCCTGAACCTATAGCAATAAGAGCCTGATTGAGTTGATATCCCCAAGTTTTTGCATATTTTTCCGGATATAAATATCCGTAAATTCTCCCCTTTTGATGAGGTTTTAAATTTCTCCAAACAACAGGAAAAACCAAAAAACAAAATATTAATCCCACAATTATTGAAAAAAGAAATATTTTTCTTGGAATTCCTATAAAAAGAAGGAAACTTACAAATATAACCGCCATAATTAACGCATAGTCTAAATCAGTAGGTAAAATAAGTATCAAAGGAATCACCGTTATTATAAAAAGTCTAATTAAAGTTTTCGTTTTCAAATAAGGATTAGGTTCTCTTGAAGCAATTATACTTATTACCAAAACAAGTAAAGGCTTTACAAATTCAGATGGTTGAATGGTGATAAAGCCTAAATTAAACCAGCGTTGTTTGAAAATAAATAAAATAAACAGAATAAAAACCAAAATTAAATACAAATACCAGACTATTTGAAAAGGAATTTTTCTGTAATCTATTAAAATTGACAAAAAGAGAAAAACTGTAAATCCTGTTAAATGCCAAAATAAATTTTTCCAAAATATGGATGAAGTTTCAGCAATTATCCACTGATTCAAAATTCCTAAAATTGCAAGAATAAAAACTATAAAAATTCCAAAAAAATTCTCTTTGAAAGTTCCTTTTATATTTTCAGTTCTCATTTATCAAGCTTGTTTTTATACCAAAGTATGTTTTATAAAGTTCTCTTGCCAAAGGTGCTGCTACAGCTCCTCCATGTCCTCCGTGTTCTACAAGAACAGCTGTAACTATTTCTGGTTGAGAATAACCGGCATAACTTACAAACCAAGCATGATGCTCTAAAAATTTACTTCTTTTAGCAGCTAAGCTTACTACCTGAGCAGTACCCGTTTTCCCAGCTACAACAAGACTTGGAATATAAGCTGCTCTCCCTGTTCCTATCTCAACGGTTTTTAAAAGTCCTTCTCTTATCCAATTTAAAAACTTTTCTTCTAAGAATAAATGTTTTTCCAGTTGAGAAGCTATTTCAATAGTTTCTCCTTTTAGTTTCTTTATTTTTTTCACTACATAAGGTTTATAAAGATAACCACCGTTTGCGATTGCCATATAAACTCTTGCCATCTGTAAAGGTGTAGTAAGTAAATATCCTTGGCCGATTCCCATAACTATAGTTTCTCCCGGATACCAGGGTTCTTTAAAAGTTTCTTCTTTCCATCTTCTATCCGGGACAAAACCTTTTTTTTCTTCACTCCATCCTAATCCTGTAGGTTTGCCAAGTCCCCATTCCCTTGAAATTTTTGCTAAGTAGTCTACATCAAGTTTTAAAGTTACAGTATAAAAATAAGTATCACAGGAATATGCAATAGCTTTAATTAAATTAACTTTCCCATGCCCTTCAGGTTTCCAACATCTAAAAACCCTGCCTTTGTATTTAAAATATCCGGGACAGAAAACCGTATAATCATTACTAATTACCCCAGACTTTAGTGCTGCAATTGCTGTTATTATTTTATAAGTAGATCCAGGAGGATAAGCTTGCAAAGCACGGTTTAAAAAAGGTTTGTCCGGACTTAAATTAATTGCCTTCCACTCTTCTTTGGTAAAACCATCAATAAATTTTTGAGGATTTATAGAAGGTGAACTAACCATGGCTAAAATAGAACCATCCTTAGGAGAAAGAGCAACTATAGCACCCCTTTTCCCTTTTAAAAGCTCATAAGCTTTAAGTTGTAATTTATGATTTATCGTTATAACAATATTTTCTCCAGGTATAGGCTCTGTACGACTTACAATTTTACCTAAACGCCCGTAAGCATCTCTTTCAATCTCTATATTTCCATTTTTTCCTTTTAATATTTTTTCAAATGCCTTTTCTATTCCGGTCCTTCCAATATAATCTTCCATAGAATATCCTTCTTCCCTAAGATTTTTATATTCTTCAAGAGTAATTTTTGAGATATATCCTACAACATGAAAATAGGCTTCTCCATAAGGATAATAACGCTCTGCTTCCACTTCTACTTTTACACCAGGAAGATAATATCTTCTAACCATTATTTTAGCTACCTCATCCCAACTTAGATTTCTTTTTATTAAAACTCTCCCTAAATAGTTTTTTTTAGCTAAATAATACCTTTCCTTAAGAGACCCTAAATCTTCTCTTAAAATTTTGCTTAATTTATACAATACCTCATCTTCTTTATCCTTTATTAATTCTGGATCCAAATAAAGTTGAAAAACTGCTCTATTAGTTGCAACAACGACCCCGTCAGAGGTTATAATCTCTCCCCTCGGTGCTTTTATGACATAACTCACAACAGATCTTTCTTTAGCTTTTCTGTAATAATAGGAGTATTTTAAAATCTGAAGATAAAAAAACCGCGACCATAGAACGAAAAAAGTAAAAATAATCAAAATTTTTGCCCAAAAAAGCCTTCTTTCCCAGAAAAGACTTTTTAAGATTTTTTGTTTTGTTCTAAAAAAATCCTTTATGAGAAAATCATCTTTATTAAAACTTTTCATGTTTCTTTGTAAAAAATTCCGCTAAGATTTTATTAAAAACCAAAGTCCATATATAAGTGGTACATATATAATAAAAACTCTTTACAGCAAGATTTAAAAGTATTAACCAATTTATAGATACATTAAGTTTAGAAAAAAACACTATATACCTAAATATAAGAAAGGAAATGATACTCAAAAACCATATAAACATTTTAGTCTCTAATCTTTCAAAGGAAAAATATTTTCTTAAATATCTCCATATAATTCCCAAAGAAATAAAATAAACAGCAACTAAAATTTCATTTTCTAAAAAATCAAAACCCTCTAATAAACCAAGAAGAGCTAAAAGAGAATATAATAAAATTCCAGAATCTTTAAAAGTCAAAATTGTTATAACAAAAGCAAATGTTATATCTCCTGGATAAAAAAGAAAAAAACTGGAAATAAAAGATTTAATAAATAATATTAAAAGTAAAAAGGGAAAAATAATTCCAAAAATGTCTTTTAAACTTATAGTTGAATTCACTTTAGTTTTATAATGGAATTTCTGGTAGTTTAAGCAGAACAAAAACTAAATCAAGATTATATAAATCTACTAAAGGAGCTACTTCTGCAAATTTAAACATCCCTCTAACAGGATCTCGACTAATGGAAACTATCTTTCCTATGAGTAATCCTGAAGGAAAAAGAGCATCCTGTCCAGAGGTTAAGACCTCATCCCCTATCTTTACCTGAGAAGCAGAAGGTAAATATTGTAAATTGCAATACTTCTCTGCTTTTCCTACTAAAATACCCCTATCTCCTGTTCTTACTACCGTAACATCAGCAGAAAAGGAAGGATCTGTAATAAGAATTACTTTACTCCAGCTTCTGTAGACCTCAACCACCTGTCCTACTAAAGCAACCCCTTCCCCTGCTACACCAGCAAGAACAGGCATTTGAGGCATAAGGCCATCTTTGCTTCCTTTGTCTATAAATATTATTCCTGAAAATGGATCCATAGGTTTATAAATAATCTTAGCTGCAATTTTGGGATACTTAATTTCTGAGGAAAGCTTAAAAAATTTTTCTAATTCTTTGTAAGTTCTCTCTTTTTCTTTAAAATAGGCAAGTTGAGATTTTAAAATTAGTATTTCCTTTTTTAATCTTTCATTTTCTTTCTTTAATCCAACCAAAAACAAATAGTTATCCAAAAAATTTCTTGCTTTACTTCCTGAATAGGTTGAGCCTTTCCAGATTGGAGAAATTATAAAACCGAGAATTTCATTAAATAAATTTGTCTTCTTTATAAAATACCACAATCCAATAATTGCAATTAAAATTACAATTATAATGATATAAAATTTTCTGTTTTTACCCATATTCTGGGATAATTAAAAAGGCTTTTTATTAAATCAAATAGCTTTTTGAGAGATAAAATTTTTTACCTTTTCTGTATCCGCAGGAAGTATTTCAAATCTTTGAGGAAGTTTGTAAAGTTTTTCAATTTCTTCAGGTAATTTAATAGGAAATCCCAGAGCTTTACTCACAGTTTCAGGAAATTTGGCAGGATGAGCAGTGGCAAGACATATAAGAGGATATTTTTCTTTAAATCTTAAACCTGCATTAACTCCCACTGCAGTATGTGGATCAAGTATATATCCTGTTTTTTCATAAAATTCTTTTATAGTTTTGAGAGTTTCCTCTTGGGTTACCGATGCAGAAAGAAAATCTTTCTGAACTCTTTTTACTTCTTCTTCTATGAATTTAATTGCTCCTTCCTTAGCAAATTTTTCCATGGTTTCTTTAGTTTTTTTAGGATTCTCATCATAAAAGTAATAAAGATATCTTTCAAAGTTGCTTGCTATCTGAATATCCATAGATGGACTTATAGTTGGTTTTACTTCTCTTAAAGAGTAATCCCCTTTGTTTACAAATCTACAAAGAATATCGTTTTCATTTGTTGCAAGGATAAGTTTCTCTATTCTTTCCTCTCCAAGCATTTTCCTTGCAAGATAACCTGCGAATATGTCTCCAAAATTTCCAGTGGGAACTGAAACCCTTACACTTTTACATTTTTCTATCTCAGAAACCCTAAAATAAGCCCAAAAATAATAAACCATTTGAGCCATTATCCTTGCCCAGTTTATTGAATTGACTGTAGTAAGTCTATATTTTCTTTTAAATTCTAAATCCATAAATATGTTTTTCACTATAGCTTGACAATCATCAAAAGTTCCTTCTATAGCAAGATTATGGACATTAGGGTCGGTAACGGTTGTCATCATTAAAGCCTGAACTTCCGAAACTTTTTTATGAGGATGCAGAATAAAAATGGCTATGTTCTTTTTTCCCCTGACACCATAGATTGCTGCTGAACCTGTATCTCCAGAAGTTGCTCCTAAAATATTGATTCTTTTACCTGTTTCTAAAAGTAACTTTTCAAAAAGAACTCCAAGAAATTGTAATGCTATATCTTTAAAAGCCCATGTAGGACCATGAAAAAGTTCTAATATATAAACATCCCCTACCTTTACAACCGGAGTTATCTCCTCTACCCTAAAACTGCTGTAAGCTTTGTCTATAAGCTCTTTTAAATCCCTTTCAGCAATATCAGAGACATAATAGCTGAAAACTTTTAAAGCCAGCTCTTTATAACTCAGTTTTCTTAAATTTTCTATTTCTTCTTCTGAAAGTTTAGGAATTCTTTCAGGAACAATAAGCCCCCCATCAGGTGCAAGACCTTCAAAAACAGTATCTTTAAAGCTAATTTCTGGAGTTTCTCCGCGGGTGCTTACATATTTCATAGTTCTTAAATTCCCTTGGTTTTTATTATTTCCAGTCTATTTTTCATTCTGTCGATATATTTTCTTATATCAGCTTTAAATTCTGCTAAGGTTTGGTGATTTTTTTGATAAACCTTTATAAGTTCATTCATCCAGTATTCAATAGTTTCTCTTTCTTTTTGTATAAGTTCCTTCTGAACCTTTTCTTTTAGTTTATTTAAAATTTTAGGGTCAATTCCTTCCAAAATTATCCTCCCCTATTTAGAATTTTTCTTTTATCTTAGTAAAAAGTGCTGCTATAATATGTTTTTCTGGTATTTCATTAGTTTCTCTATCTACATCTATAATGGTTCTACACTCCAACCCCTCACAAAAGTCACAGCAAATACTTTTACCTACTCTAAGATCCAAAATATCTTCAATAGGTTCTCCATTTATAAATACTCTATTAGAGGATAGGGGATTATTTCTAAATTCTTCTCTGCTAAGTTCTTTTTTTTCTAATACTACTTTTATTCCAAAATTTGAAAGAATGGGTTCAACTTTAAAGAGTGCTTTTTCTATATTTAAATATGTTTTATTACATCTCTCACAGGTTTCTCCATTTTTTCCAACAAGCCCTTGCCAAGTAATTTTAATAACCTCCATCTTAACCCTCCATCTAATAATTATATTATAATCTCCATAAAATCTTCAGCTAAAATTATTTCTCCTTTAAATCTTTCTTTTATTACATTTAAATCCACTTTTTCACTGTGTGGGTAAAAATGGGAAAGAACTATTCGTTTTACTTTAGCCCTTTCTGAAATAAGTGCAATATCCTCTGGAGATAAATGATGCTCCACATATAAATCCTTTGAGTTCGCACATTCAATAACTAACAAATCTGCGTTTTTGGCAAGTTCTATTAACTCTTCGCAATAGCCTGTATCTCCTGAATAAACAAGGCTTTTATTTTTATGTTCAAGCCTTATAGCTAAACTCTCAAAATTATGTCTTACTGGAGAGGTGAAAGTTTTAAAAGGACCTATAGAAAATTTATAATTCTTAACCTTGGGAAGAAGGTGTATGTTTAATAAACCTTCTGGTGGCTCAATCCAGCCTTTAAAAGCTTGTTTCAAAAGATCGTAGAACTGAGAAAAAGATTCTTCTGCATAAAGATCAAATGGTGTTACCCTTTTATAACCCAGATTATAGCGGGTAGCAAAAAAGAAGGGAATAAGATCTGTTATATGATCAGGATGAAAGTGGGAAATAAATATGGCAGAAATATCTTCAAGGGTTTTTCCAATTCTAAGAATTTGTTTTAAAACACCTGGACCAATATCAAGAAGAAGACAAAAATTATCCACTTCAAGTAAATATCCCGGAGAATTTCTTTCCAAACGTATCCAACCGGTACCAGAACCAAGAACAGTAAGCTTCATTATATCTCTAAGCCAAAATCCTTTTTTATCCTTTCAAATTCTTCTGGAGAAAGAATTTCTCTTGCCTCCTTTAATAATATTTCGGAAACTTCTTTCTCTTTATTAAAATAAAGATATAACCATGCCAGAAAAAGCAAAGTTTCTCCATCTCTATCCTTAGAAAAAAGTATTCCCCTTAAATATTTAAAAGCCTTTTTATATTCTTTCTTATAAAAGTAAAGTTTCCCAAGGAATATTTTTTCTTTTGCAGAAAGGCTTTTAAGAGAATCTAAAAATTCTTCCAGTTCTTCATATTCTCCTGAATCCCATAAAAACTTCGCAAGAGCTTCCCTGAAAATTTGATTTTCTGGCTCTAAAAGATGAGCTTTGTAAAGATGATATTTTGCTTTTTTGTTCTCTTCTTTTTTTAGATAAATTAATGCAAGATTGTAATGGATAAGAGGGTCTTCTTTCTGACAACCACAAAGACCTTCTCTCAAAATCTTTTCCGCCTTATCTATTTCTCCAAATACATAATAAATAGCGGACTCGCTAAGGATAAGCTCTACAGGCTGTAGAGTATAATCTTTTGCAATTAGGTAGTATTTAAGCGCTTTACCAAAATCTTTCCACTCATAATAAAGATCACCTATTACATGGTAGGTAAAACCTTCAAAAAGCTTTACTTTTGTATCATTAACCCTTTTGGCATGTTCCAAAGCCCCTATTAAAAACATAAGCGGAGATAATCCCTTTTTACCAAATTTTCTCCAGACCTCTTTTGATAAAACTCCTGCCTTAATTTTTCCAGATCTATTTTCATATAGAAGTATCAATTTTTTAAAATCTAAATTTTTAACAAGAAATAATGTCTTTTCTCCATCTATTGTTTTTATTATCTTTGCTTTCTCTTTCCTTAAAATATCTTTAATTCCGTTTCCAGAGGCTAAAATTAAAATACTTTCTTTTGTCTTTAAAAACTTCTCCCTTACATCTAAAAGTTCCTCAGTCTCTAAAGTAGGTAAGTAGTCTTTTAAAACATCTAAAGCTCTTTGGGAAAGATAAGAAAAATCCAAAATTTGAGCAAGTTTTATATAACTTTTTAGTGATTCTATAGAAATTTTTTTATTTAAGCTTACTTCTATAGAATTAAATTTTATTCTGTTTTTCCACAGAAAAATAAGAATCTTTAAACTATTCCCCCATTCTGAAGGATAAAAATAAAGGTTTTCATCAATCTTTATAAAACCATATTTAGAAATGAGTTTTCCTTTTTTTTCCCAAAAATTTTTATTTGGAAAGTAAAAAAGACAACCTTTAATATTTCTTTTCTCCAAAACAGGAACTAACAGCTTATAGGAAAAAAAGCCGTTTTCCATATTTTCCTGCAAAAATTTTTCTGCCAGAAGAAGGGAAACCAAATTTTTAGAACCCTGATATTTTTCTATCAGGTCTTCTGCTGAATATTTAAAAATATCCTTAACAGATATCTCTCTAAAAAAAGAAAAATCTTTCAGATTTTCAAGAAACCAGTTAATATTAGCTGAAAGATACTCTTTCATTTCCTATTTCTTTAAAGGCAGAAACTATTTCCTTGAAATCTTCGTCAAAAAGACATCTTACATCAACTAAGAGTCTATCTTCTTCTATTCTTGTAATAATAGGAGGTTTATTTTCTCTTAATCTTTTTTGTAAAACCTGAGGAGAAAAAGGACTTTCCACAGCTACAGCATAGGAAACCAAATCAAGTGTTGGAAGTGCACCACCTCCGGTCCTGTTAATGGTTTCAACAACTTTAAAATTAAAATCCTTTAGATTTAAATCTTTCAATTTTCGTAAAAGGTTTTTTGCTTTTTTCTTTAATTCCTCTTTTGTAGCCAAAATCATTTTTAATACCGGAATATATTCAATAGCCAAGTTTTCATCTCTATAAAGCCTTAAAGTGGCTTCTAATCCTGCCAAGGTCATTTTATCAATTCTCAGTGCACGATTTAATGGATTCTTCCTTATTTTTTCTATAAATTCTTTTTTACCGAGAATTATTCCTGCCTGTGGTCCTCCTAAAAGTTTATCCCCAGAAAAAGTTACAATATCAACTCCTGTTTTTAAAACTTCCTGAACTGTTGGTTCTTTTTTTAATCCATATTTAGAAAAATCAACAAAACATCCGCTTCCGAGATCCTTCATCACAGGCAGACCAAACTTTTTACCCAAATTTACCAATTCTTCAAGAGAAACCTCTTTGGTAAAACCAACTATATCAAAATTGCTTCTATGCACTTTTAAAAGTAGAGCTGTATTTTCCGTAACGGCATTTTCATAATCAAAAAGATGGGTTTTATTAGTGGTTCCGACCTCCTTTAAAATACATCCAGCCCATTTCATAACTTCCGGTATTCTAAAGGATCCGCCTATTTCCACAAGTTCACCACGAGAGACTATAACCTCTTTTCCATAAGCTAAAGTATTTAAAGATATCAAAACCGCCGCAGCATTATTATTTACAACTAAAGCCCCTTCAGCAGATGTAATTTCTTTTAAAATCTCCTCTACATGAACATATCTGCTACCTCTCTTACCTTCTTTTAAATCAAATTCCAGATTTGAATAATACTTTGCTATTTCTACTATTTCCCTTATAACTTTTTCTGAAAGTGGAGATCTTCCTAAGTTTGTATGAATAACAACTCCTGTAGCATTTATAACCCTTTTTAAAGAAGGTGTTTCATATTCCTCAAAAACCCTTTTCATCAAATTATTCAAATAAACTTCTTCTAATTCCTTGAGTTCACCTTTTTGCCATTTCTCTCTTATAATTTGAGCAACCTTTCTTGAAGGTTCTGTAAAATAAGAGATGGGATACTCTGGATAAAGGGTTGAAAATTTCTCTTTTAGTTCGTTTACTGAAGGAATTCTCATTTAAGAAGTAAGCTTTTTTATAAATCTTTCAATTCTTTTTAATGCCTCTTTCAGTATATCCTCTTCAGGTAAAAAGATTATGCGAAAATGTTTAGTTCCGGGTTTTTGACCAAATCCGCTTCCGTGAACAACTACAACCCCTTCTTCCAAGATAAGCCTTTTAGTAAATTCTAAATCACTAATTCCAGGAATTTCTATACTGGGAAAAGCATAAAAAGCTCCTAAGGGTTTTACACAAGAAATATACGGTATCTGATTTAATCCCTCAACTATAATATCTCTTCTCTTCTTCAATTTTTCAATAACATTTTTAAGATAGCGATTTTCATTATTTAAAGCAGCTGGAATTGCAAATTGAAGCGGATGAGGAGCACAAAGACGGGTTCTTGCCAACTTATGAATTGCTTCTATATAGTCTTTTAACATCTCTTCTGGACCCGAGATAATCCCCCATCCAATCCTAAATCCAGGAGCAAAATAATTTTTAGAAAGACCATTAAAGGTAACCATAGGAACCTCGTTACTTAAAGAGGCAATAGAAATATGTTCAAAATTGTCTTCCAAAATATATTGATCATAAATCTCATCTGAAAGAATTACTAAATTATATTTTTCGGCTATTTCCACTATTTTTTTCAACGCTTCCTTAGAATAAATTGTTCCAGTAGGATTATTTGGATTTATAATTACAATGGCCCTGGTTTTTTTATCTATCAGGGATTCAATACTATCAATATCAGGCTCCCAGTTTTTGCTCTCATCAAGCATATAATATCTTGGTTCTATTCTAAATTTAGATACAATAGCCTGATATAAAGGATAGCATGGACAGGGAAGCAAAATGTTTTCTTCTGAATTAACAAGAGCTGAAATAGCAAATTCTATAGCTTCGCTTGCTCCCTGAGTGATATAAATATCAACAGGTTTTATACCCTTTTTAAGTGCATAAGATTTTATAGCCTCTATAGCTTCGGGATTTCCTGAAGAATCAGAATAGGAATTATAGTTTTCTCTTAACGCTCTACAGGCAGCCTCAATCAAAGTTTCAGGAGTTTTAAATCCATATTTTACAGGATCACCAATGTTAAGATAAATAAGATCTTTACCTCGTTTTTTAGCTTCTTCTGAAGCCTCAACTATATCTCTTATTGCATATTCTACTTGAAAAGTCCTAAAAGCTGGTTTAATTTTAAAATATTCCATTTATATTTAATCCCTCCTAAAAAAGGATGATTAAAGATTTATAATTCTCCTAAAAATTTATTTGTCAATCCCTTTTAACAAAGTTTTTTTATAAATGATATTACTTGATTTTTCTTTAAATGTCCGTTAGACTTTTAAAGTCTTAAAAAGAAAAAAAAGGGGGTAGGCGATGCTTAAATATAAACCTCTTAGAAAATTATATACTTTACAAGAAGTAGAGAAACCAAATTTACTAAAAGATTTTTTTCCCTATACAGAACCTCCCAGGATATTCTTTGATGGAAAATATATTCCTCCTCAACCTGCTAAAAACTTTTACATAACCGATACAACCTTTAGAGACGGTCAACAGGCAAGAGTTCCTTATACACCTGAACAAATAGAAACTCTTTATAAATATTTGCATAGATTAAGCGGACCCAATGGAATAATCAGAAAAACTGAATTCTTTTTATATACTAATAAAGATAGAGAAGCTCTTGAAAGATGTCTTTCCCTTGGATACAAATATCCAGAAATTACAGGTTGGATAAGAGCAAAAAAGGAGGATTTAAAACTTGTCAAAGAAGCTGGACTTAAAGAAACTGGTATTCTTACATCCTGTTCAGACTATCATATTTTCCTGAAACTTAAAAAGACAAGAAAGGAAGCCTTGGAAGATTATCTTGCCATTGTAAAAGAAGCTCTTTCTTTGGGAATAAGACCGAGATGTCATTTTGAAGATGTCACTCGTGCAGATATTTACGGATTTGTTATTCCTTTTGCTATAGAACTTATGAAGTTAAGAGAAGAAAGCGGTATTGATATAAAAATAAGGCTCTGTGATACCTTAGGAGTTGCGGTTCCTTATCCTGAGGCCTGTTTACCTATTAGTGTACCAAAATTAATAAGGGCTTTTATAGAAGAAGCAGGAGTGCCAGAAGAACTTCTTGAATGGCACGGACATAATGATTTTTACAGAGCAGTAATTAATGCAACTACTGCCTGGTTATATGGATGTAGCTTTGTAAACACTTCACTTCTTGGAATTGGAGAAAGAACAGGAAATACACCACTTGAAGCTATGGTTTTTGAATATATGTGTCTTAAAGGGACTGCTGACGGAATGGATACTACTGTAATTACAGAAATAGCAAACTATTACAAAAATGTTTTACACGAAAAAATACCCCTCAGACAACCTTTTGTGGGTGAAGAATTTAATGCAACAAAAGCTGGTATTCACATTGATGGAATCATTAAGAATGAAGAAATCTATAATCCTTTTGATACATGGAAACTTCTTAAAAGGCCCATTCAAATTATTATTACTGATAAAAGTGGAACCGCAGGAATTGCTTACTGGATTAATACCCATTTCGGACTTGAAGGAGATAAAAAAATTGACAAAAGACATCCTGGAGTTGCGAGAATCTATAAGAAAATTCTTGAAGAATACGAAAAGGGAAGGATTACACCTATTTCCAATGAAGAAATGCTTGCTTATGTAAGAAAATATATTCCTGAGCTCTTTGTCTCTGAACTTGATCATTTGAGAGATTATGTAATCGATTTAATGACAAAATACATAGAAGATCTGGCACAAGATCCTTTTATAGTCTCATTAGATTCACAAAATATGAAAAAAGTCTTAAAGAAATTTCTTGAAGATCACCCTTATGTACAATTTATCTATGTAGTTGATAGTGAAGGAAAACCAGTCATAGGATTAACTAACGATTTTGAATACGCCAAAAAATTTGCTGAACTTTTAAACACCGAAACTTTTGAAAATAGGGATTGGTTTATAAAACCCATGAAAACAGGAAAAACCTATACTTCTAAGTTTTACACTTCAAGAATTACTTCTAATCTTTGTATTACCCTATCAACTCCTATAAGAGATAAGTATGAAGAAATTATAGGCATTCTTGGAATGGATATAAGATTTGAAGATGTGGTGAAAATGGAAAACGGATCCTATGAAGCATAAGACTTTTTTACTAATCTTTTTTATATTTTTAAGTTTCCTAAGAAGTTCTTATTGTGATGAAGAAGTTCCTACCATTACTGTTGAACCAACTTCTCTTAGTAAAGTAATAATAAGGGCCCCTGATTTTGAAGGAGATAGCAATCTTTCTGCTAAACTTACTCCCCTTTTAAGAAGACTTTTAAATTATCACTTATTTATTTTAGCTTTAAAAAATCCTCCCTTGCCAAATTATCCCAGTAAGGAATATTATTTAAAAGGCTTCATTGAAAGAAAGGGAAATGAAGTTTTCATAAAAGCTGAATTGATAGATACTTTAGAAAATAAAGTTTTAAAAATATACAGGGTGACAGGTTCTTCAAGCTATCCTCAGTCTCTTATATATGCATTGTGTGATAAGATTGTAGAAAGTATTTCCCAATATAAAGGTATTGCCTTTACAAAAATAGCTTTTGTAAAAAGAACCTCTTCAGGGGATAAACTTTACATAGCTAACTTTTCTAAAGAAAATCCCCGCCTTTTAAGAAAGGCAAACCTCATACTTTTTCCTAAATTTTCTAAAAGCGGAAACAAGCTTGCTTATCTCGTTTATGAAAATAAGGAATATCTTCTTGAAATCTATAATTTAAAAACTTTAACAAAAAATACCTTTCCTGTTAAAGGTATTTGTTCTACCCCTGTATGGCTTCCCAATGAGAAAGAACTAATTATCACTGTAGAAGAAGGACAAAATATGGCAATTTATCGTTTAAACTTAGAAACAAAATCTTTAACGCCTCTTATTAAAAAAGAGGGAATTCTTCAGGCAGGAAGTGTTTCACCAGGAGGAATTTTTTTAGCTTATGTATATGGAAAAAGAGCAGGAGAGCCAAGAATTTATCTTTTGGATTTGGAAAATTTAAAAAGCTATAGAATTCCTCAGAAAAGAGTCTATAATACCTCTCCAAGATTTTCTCCAAAAGGCGAAGAACTTCTATTTCTTTCTAAAGGTGGTGGTATTTCGTATATCATTCTTTATAACTTAAGAACTAAAGAACAAAAAGAAATTAAATTTTTTGGGAATCTTGAAGATCCAGCTTTCTCTCCTACAGGAGACTATATAATGGCTTATGGAGAGGGCTCTAAAGGGAAAGGACTTTATCTTATTCATCTTGATTCTTCTCTTAACTATCTTTACTTACCGGGAAAAAACTTTGTTTCCGTTGATTGGGCTGAATTATAGGTATTTTGCCAGGCTTAAATCACTTACCATAACAGTTGCCCTTAGAGCTGCATCATACGCTGTAACAAGATTTTGAAGTTTTGTTGCAAGCTCAGCAAGATCTGCACTTTCAAGATTTCCGAGATTGGTTTCCAAATTTTCTTTAAAGTCTTGATAAAGATTTTTTTTAGTTTCAAGATGTGAAATTTGAGAACCAATTTTTCCTCTCTCTGCAGAAATATAATTATAAATATTATCAAGCTTTTCTATAAATTCCTGAATATTATATTGCTCTCTTTCATAATCCACATTATTATTAGCCTCTATAGTTCTTTTTAAAGCAAGAAGTGTTTCAAAAAGACCTGAATCCATAAAAATTTTCTGTCCATTTCCTCCAAGTTTTATGGTAAGCCCTTCTCCATATCCTATTTCAAAATCTTCAACAGATCCGTTATAAACAACTTTCTCTATAACCTGACCATCTGGTAGAACCTCTTTTTCTAATTCAAAAGGTTTTTCTCCTGGTAGATAACCAGTTGTCTTTTTACCTGCAAAGAGATATTTTTCCCCTAACTGAGAATTTGCTTGAGATAAAATTGCTGAAATAATACCATCTATTTCATTAGCTATAGCTTGTCTTGCCTGGGCATCCTGGGTATCATTAGCAGCCTGAATTGTGAGAACCTTTGCCCTTGCAATTAAATCTTGGACTTTACCCAAAATTGCTTCCTGAGACTTAAGAAAGCTTAAACCATCATCTATAGCTCTTTGGTATTTTTCTATATTGTTAATTCCCTGCTTGTAATTAAGACTTATAACAACTGAGGAAGGGTCATCTGAAGGGCGAGTAAAGTTTTTACCAGAAGAAATTCTCAGTTGAGTAAATGCAATTTCTGAAGAAAGACGATTTAAATCAGCTAAAATATTTCTGAATTTAGTATTAAAACCTATTCTCATTTTAATCTCCTTTTATTTATCTTTTGGCATTGATAAGTGCTTCAAACATATCTTCCACTGTAGTCAAAACCTTAGCTGAAGCAACAAAAGCCTGCTGATACTTTATTAAATTTGCCATTTCCTCATCCAAAGAAACTCCAGAAATACTTTCTTTAACAGCTTTAAGTTGAGAAATAAGACTTTCTAAAAATTCTTTGTTGTCCTTTACAGATTTTGCTACTGAGCCTACCTCTCCTACCATGCTGGAATAATAGTCTTGAAGAGTGCTATAATTTAAAGACGCACGGGTTTTAGTTGCTGAATCAGCTATGGCTTGAGCAACTCTATTATCACCTCTGTCAAGTGTATACCCTTTAAGAGTGTTTATAAAACCATAATCATATGTGGTTTGAATATAATTAGTCCCATCGTATATTTCATCCTGTATAATAAAGCTTCTTGTATCATATAAGCCTGTGGTCTCAATAATTAGCCTTCCATTTCTATCTAAACGAGCAGACAGACCATATTTAGCATTTTCAGTAGAGTTTATTTTTTGTAAAAGGGTAAAAATACTTCCATCATCAGAAATTATCTGATCAAGATCAATTCTAAAAGGCGCTCCATTAATGAGATTTCCATTTTCATCAAATAGATAAAAAGATAAATAATCGGTCTGTGCAGAATCAAAATTAAATTTTTCAAAACCTGAAATTACTCTTGTTTCTGTGGTTCCGTCCCATCTAAATGCAGGTATATACATCTCTTCGGTATTTAATAAATCAACAAAACTATCTCCAGAACCTCCATAGTTTTCTCCTATTTCAAATCCGTAAGCTGTAGTTTGATCAGGCTCAAGAGCTAAAACCATATTTCCATCTGTATTTATATATGCCCTCAAAAAAGGAAGACCATCAAGCTTGTTAATAATCTCTTCTAAGGTATCTGGATCAGCAGAACCAGAAGGATTTATGTCTATTATATAGGCATTTAAATTACTATCCCAGGCTATTCCCTGATCTGTTAAATCCAAAGGTGGAGAGGTTATTAAATCCCCTTTGTCATCATATAATCTTATGTAAAGATTGGTAATATTAAAAGTTTGAGAGGTATTAACCGGATTAGCACTTTTAAATACTCCAAAAAGAGGTTCTTCACTTCTAAAAGAGGTTACATCAAGTCTTCCACTTGCTACAAGATAGGGTTTATTTGCCAAAAGTGGATGAACTTCAAAGGAAGCCGGGTCATCACCTTTAAAAAATACATTGATTCCGGTAGAAAGAAGTATTCCTGAGTTGTCATTTGAGAAAGCAAAGGAGTATCCATCCTGAGCCTGAAAAACGAGCTTACCACCCCTAACAAGCGCTCTCACATCCCAAGAAGAGGGGTCTGTATAAAAACCTCCTTCTTGTAGAGCTGAATTAATTCTATTAGCCAAATCATTCAAAGTTGCTTCTACACTTAGTCCTTCCAAAGAAACTCTTACGGGTGTTATTTTTCCTTCGGGATTTTTAATCCAGATATAAAAGAATCCTGTAAGTTCTGAGCCATCAGAAGTCTTTGCAAGGTCTAAAAAGTAAGGCAATTCTTTTATATATTGATTTACGCTATAAATTCCTTCAAGCTCATCTTCATAAAAAGTTATACCTACACCTTGCGTGTGAAGCTCGTTTATAGCTTTAATTAACTCTTCTCCAAAAAGCTTAAGTCTCCCAGCAAGATTAAGTTCGGTAACCCTTCTCTGATATGTGGGATCATCAAAGGATCCAAAATTTATTGGAGAAGAGACAAAGGAAAAGCTAAGTTCTCCCGGACCTCTGTATTTATCCTCAATAAAAAGTCTTCCATCTTTTATATAGGCTTCAACAGTATAGTTAAAAGTTGCCTCTATTGCATCAAGTAAATCTCTTACTGTACTTCCTGCAGAAACAGTAAAGCTTCCTGAGACGGAATTACCAAAGTGATCTTCGCCTGAAAAAGTAAAAGTATCTCCTATAGAAAGACCAAAGTCACTTACTAAATTATCTCCTTCTCCTATTAATTCTCCTGAATTATTAAAAACCACTTTATTTCCTGAAACATACTCATAATTGAATTCATCTGAAAGCTGCTCAAGAAGTCTCAACCAGCCACCTAATTCTCCAGAGCTTACTTCATTACTTGTTATAGGAATTTTTTCGCCATTTGTATTAACCCAATAAACATCTGTCCCGGATACTTCAAGTTTCCAATATCTACCAAGTTCTATAAGATTTAAACCTTTGCCCATAATTACAGTATAAGCTCCTTCTTTTGTCTCAAAATATTGAATATTTGCCAGTTGAGAAAGTTCACCTATAAGTTTATCTCTCTGATCTCTCAGATCATTGGCCTGTTTTCCTCCTACCTCGGCTGCAGCAATTTGTAAATTCAATTCAGCAATTTGAGAACTTAGATCATTTATTCTGTTTACTATGGTCTCAAGTTTTAGTCCAATTTGTGTCTCTAAATCCTTTAGTCCTATAAATTTAGATTTAAGAGTTTCGGCTATAAGATTTCCTGTCTCAATTACCTGAATTCTTGCAGCAAAATTCTCAGGATAATTAGAAAGATTTTGCCAGGCAAGCCAAAAATTCTGTAGTTGATTTACCAATCCGCTTTCATCCACCACTTCATTAAAGAGACTTTCAAGTATGGTAAGCCCTGTTTCTTCTGCAGAAAAAAGGCCATAATCCGTTCTTTTTAAATTTATGTTTTTTTCCAAAAAGGCATCAAAATAGCGCTGAATTGCCTCAATCCTTACACCACTCCCTATAGGTCCAACAGGAGAAGGACTTGCAGGATAGGGAGTTTCTACAGGCTTTTGTCTGCAGTAAGCTTCATTACTTACATTAGCTATATTATGGCTGATTACCTGAGTTGCAGTCTGAAAAGTAAGTAATGCATTTTTAGCTATATTTAAAGCTGCAGTTAATCCAGCCATAGCACTTAAGCTGATTTTGAGATAAGATGAGGATCCATCTTTGCCATTCTTTTTCCATAAAAATCCCTTTCATAAAGAATCTGAGTTAAAAATCTATAAGCTTCTTCAACAAAATTAAGCCCCGCCTCAATTATCTTTTTGTTTCTTTCATTAATAGCTGCTATTTCCTTTAGAAATTTTTCTTCTTCGGGAGTTAATTCCTTATCTTTAAGATAATTGGCAAGCCTTGCTTTATAGGATGCCCATCTTAAAATTTCCTCTACCGCACCATTTATAAGTGCATCCTTTTCCTTCTCTAAAATTTCTCTAAGTTCAAGAAGTTCTTTTCTAACCATAAGATTTTTCCTCCTCTTTATTTATTATCGGCATTATTGGTATTTTTCTTAAAATAGGCACTCTTTATAAGACTCTTATAAAGGTAATCTCCCAAACTCCCCGGTCTTCCTGAGACTGAGCGTGCTATTTCCTGATAGAGATAATCCTGGAAAATCTTTTTTTCTAAAGTTTCCGGAAAGAAATTGCTTTTTATAATAGTATTATCAAGACCTTTTAGAATCTCATACCACATAAGAGATTCAAATTCTGCACAGGCTTTTTTCAAGGCAAGCTCTTTATTCTTTTTGCTAAGATTTATAAGTTCATTAAGATTCTGATAATTTATTGCATAGCTTTTCATCTTACCCACCTAAATAATTATTAGATCCGCATGCAATGCACCAGCAGCTTTTATAGCCTGTAAAATAGAAATAAGTTCTGTTGCCGTTGCTCCAACCGCATTAAGAGCTCTTACTAATTCTCCAAGAGTTGCACCTTCTTCCAGAATAACAACCTTTGCTTTTTTCTCCTTTGCAGTTATTTCTGTTCTCGGAACCACAACCGTTTCTCCAGGAGAAAATGGATAAGGCTGATATACCTCTGGATATTCTCTTACTTCTATACTGATATTTCCATGAGCAATTGCTACCTTAGAAATTCTTACATTTTCTCCTATAACAACTGTTCCTGTCCTTTCATCAATAACCACTTTAGCAGGGGTGTCAGGTGAAATTTCCAGATTTCCTATTTCAGCAAGGAGTTTTACTTCCTTTCCTCTATAAGAAGAAGGTATAATAAGTTCAATATTTCTGCTATCCAGGGTATGAGCATAACTTCCTCTTAAATATTCATTTATAGCCTCTGCAACCTGATAGGCTGTATTAAAATCTGCTTCTTTTAAGGATAATGTTATTTTTGGATTCAAGCTTAACCCTTCTTCAACAGATCTTTCAACTATAGCTCCATTTGGTATTTTGCCTGCGGTAGGATGAGCTGTTTGCATTCTTGCTCCTGCTCCTTCAGCTGCAAATCCTCCGAGAGAAATTGGACCTTGAGCAAGGGCATAAACTTTACCATCAGGCCCTAAAAGAGGAGTTAAAAGAAGTGTTCCTCCCTGAAGACTTTTAGCATCTCCGAGTGAAGAAACTTCAACATCTATCCTCTGACCAGGCATAGCAAAAGGAGGAAGATAGGCAGTAACAAGCACTGCAGCTACATTTTTAAGAATGATCTGTTCTTTGGGGACCTTTATTCCAAATCTTTCAAGCATATTTACTACTGATTGCACCGTAAATTTACTTAAAACTCCATCTCCTGTTCCTTTAAGTCCCACAACAAGACCATATCCTATAAGATAGTTACCTCTCACTCCCTCTACATCAATTATGTCTTTTAGTCTTGCAGAATTTCCAGAAGAAGTGATAAGAAGTATAAAAAGAGATATAATTCCAAGTATTTTAATTCGCCTCATTCCTAAACCCTCCTAAAAAAGCCAGAAGAGATGCAACAGTCTTGTAATTATTCCTGGTCCGTTTGCTACCTCGCTTGTTGGTCCTTTTCCGCTATATTCTATATACGCATCTGAAATCTGAGTTGAAAGAACAGAATTGTCATAGTCTATATCCTCAGGTCTTATAATTCCAGTAAGGGTTATATATTCAAGGTCTTTATTTCTTTTTATGGCTCTTGTTCCCTGAATCACAAGGTTTCCATTAGGTAAAACCTTTATTACCCTTGCAGTTATAGTGGCTACAATTTTGCTCTCTCTTGAAATTTGTCCTTGACCAGATGTAGAGGTTTCCATTCCTCCTTTGAAAAGCTCAGAAGGTGTGGCATCTTTAAATACATCTTCAACCCTATTTTCTAATCCCAAAAGTTTATCTAATCCAACATCTGCAGAACTACTTTTACCACTCTGTTGTTTTACAGTATTTGAACTCTGATAAGTTTCAACAATCTTTATGGTAACTATATCTCCAACATGCCTTGCTCTTAGATCAGAGAAACTTATAGCAACTGGGCCATCTCTATAAAGAGAACCTTTGCTCAAAACTTTATACTCTTCATAAGGTACCTCCACACTTGGCGGAGGAGGCGGAGGAGGCGGGGTTTTTGGATTGTATTCAAAACATCCATAAAGAGAAAAAAGAACCATTATAAAAGCTAAGCTTTTAAAAATATCTTTTTTTTCTTTCATTAAAGAGCCACCTCCACCTCTTCAGATGAAATCACCTTCCCCCATAAAATTTTTTTGCTGCTAACATTCTTAACTTTTATATTTGCTCCTTCTCTTCCATCCTGAAGAGCTACTCCTTTCGCCTTCACCACAAAATTTTTGCCTCTTGCAACTATATAAACCATCTGATTTCTTTTAATAACCACAGGTCTTTCAATGTGAGAATATCTAAGAATGGTCCCAGCCTTTAAGCTCATCCTTACCTGTTTTCCAATTGCAGAATTTTTATCAAAAACTACATCCTGGGGAAGTCTTGAAAGTGGTTTTAATTCTATATCTATATCTTCTTCACTTAAAATGGCTTTATTAAGAACCGGTCTTTTAAGTACTACTACAGGAACTTTGGCTTCTACATATCCCCAGATCTTAACCCTTTCAACAGTTTCACCTTCTCTAAATTCCAAAATAAGAAGATTTGAACCTATTTTAGGATTATTAATAAAAATAGTTCTGTAAGGAATTTTCTTTGGAATAATAACTAATTCTGGTTCTATTCTTATTTTTTCTACATAAAGATCTCCTTTAACCCAGGAGAGCTTATTTTTAATTTCTTTTAAAAAAATATTTTTAAGATCTTCTGTAGTGTATAAACCTGCTCCAAGGCTAAATTTTATCTTAAGTAAAACAAGTAAACAAACTAAACTAAAAACAAGTAATCTTCTCATTTTTTACCTCTTAAGATTATTTGCCATTTCAAGAAGGCTGTCTGCAGTAAGAACTGCTTTGGAATTTGCCTCGTATGCCCTCTGGGTGATAATCATCTTTACCATCTCTTCTACAACATCTACATTTGACATCTCTAAATAACCCTGAGCTATGGTTCCAAAACCATTTTGTGCCGGAACCCCTTCTATTTCATCTCCTGCTGCATCGGAAGCTTTAAAAAGATTTCTTCCTACTGCATAAAGCCCTGCCGGGTT
This sequence comes from Thermodesulfobacterium sp., assembly GCA_036781525.1. Lineage (GTDB taxonomy): Bacteria > Desulfobacterota > Thermodesulfobacteria > Thermodesulfobacteriales > Thermodesulfobacteriaceae > Thermodesulfobacterium. The sequence goes on from DAIQAS010000001.1 coordinate 25,809, forward strand.
GGGAAAATCATACAAAAGTATCTGGCTCTGAGCCAGAACATTTCCGTTTGAATCAAGAGCAGTAATAATTCCATCCTGAGTGACCTCAATTTTTACGGTACCTGTAGGAACGGTAAATTCAGGATAAAGTCTTGCTCCATCAGCAGTAACTATATAACCGTCTCTATCAATTTTAAAATTTCCCGCGCGGGTATAATACTCTTCCCCGCCAAGGGTTACTTTAAAAAATCCTCTCCCCTCTATAGCTAAATCGAGTTCCTGATTGGTAAGCTGGTATTCTCCTTGGGTAAAAAGTTTGGCTACAGCAACAGGTCTCACTCCAAGTCCCACTTGCATACCAACTGGAGTTAAAGTCCCCTCAGATGTTAAAGCACCAGGAAGCTTTAAATTTTGATAAAAAAGGTCCTCAAAATCAACCCTGCTCTTTTTAAAACCCGGGGTATTAACATTGGCAAGATTGTTAGCTATTACATCAAGCTGAAGCTGTTGCCCTTGCATTCCTGTTGCTGCACTCCAAAGGGCTCTAATCATATTTCCTCCTTATCTCTGTGTAGTTGTAATTAACTTTTCTGTTTCTTCATCCCAACTTCTAATTGATCTTTGGATTGCCTCAAAGGTTCTGTGAATTTCTATAAGACTTACCATTTCTCTTATGGGATTAACATTTGATCTTTCTATATATCCCTGTTTTATCTCATAATTTTCAGCTCTTATCTCCTGTGCACCTTCTGAAATATAAAGGTTTTCTCCTATTTTCTTTAATTTGCTGTAATCATCAAAGGTAACCACATCAAGTCTTCCAATTTCAGTCATATCTATGGAAAGAATTCCTTCGGGAGAAACCTGAAGTTTTGAATTTTCCATAGTAATATAACCTTCCCTTGTCATACCAGGATCAACAACAACAGGTGTCCCATTAGCAAGAACAGGATATCCCTCGGGAGTTACAAGCCTCCTTTGAGTATCCAGAGTAAAATTCCCGGCTCTTGTATAAGCAATCCCCTTTGGTGTTTGCACTTTAAAAAATCCATCACCTACTATGGCAAAATGAATCGGGTTTCCTGTATATTCCAAAACTCCCTGTCCTTTTCTGATAAACTGTTGTGTCTCTTTATATGCTTTAACATACTTTGGACCTATCTTTCTCATCAACACTTCAATAAAAGCTAAACCATCAGCTTTGTAACCAGGTGTATCAACATTTGCAAGATTATTAGCAGCAACAGTAAGTTTCCTATCCATCAACTGAGCTGCCTCAAGGGCCTCCAGTAATCCTAAATGGGGATTTATTTTTATTCCATCCATAATGAAGCTTTTCCTCCTAATTTTTCATATTTTAGAATATCAAAATCTGTGCCTGAAAAATTTTTATCTTTATTTTTTGTAAAAATGAGTTTTTAAAATAAATCTTAGAAAGAGGCAGGAAATAAATTCCTATTTAAAGGGTTGAAAGAGAAAAATTTTCACTGTCAAAAATTTGACTAATTGTCAATTTAACTGAAGGTTAAAATTCTCCACCGATCTGGAAGTTAAAGTTACTTGAGTCTTCATCAGGTTTTCTATCTATGTTATATCCCCATTCAATTCTAAGTGGTCCGAAGGGAGAAAGCCATCTTAACCCAAAACCCACACTTTTTCTTAAATCAGAGCTTTGAAATCCCGTTTTTAAATCCCATACATTTCCCATATCAAAAAATACAACCCCATTGAGATTGATATTCTTTAACAAAGGAAAAATGGTTTCTGTCTGAAGATAAAACATTCTTGTTCCACCAATTTTATCTCCTGTTTTAGGGTCTGTTGGAGAGATATCTCCATATTTAAAACCTCTAACAGATCTGAGTCCTCCAAGGAAAAATCTTTCATAGACTGGAACCTTTTTTGCTCCGCCTTCTGTAATATAACCATAGCCCAACACTACATGTCCTGTAAGTTTAAAAATAGGAAAGTATACCTGATGTTCTCCTTCTATTTTGAAAAAGTTACTTTCTCCGCCGAAATATTCCCCTGCAAATTCTGTTTCAAGTTTATGATACCATCCCTTGGTCGGAAGAAAGTATCTGTTGCGGGAATCATAGATTGCTCCCAGTTGAAAGGCACTTGTAATGTTTATATCCTTTGATTCAAGAATTATCTGAGCAACATCTTCAGAAAGATCCTCAAGTTTTGTATCATCATATCTATATCCCACATAAGCTGAAAGTTCAGATGAAAAACTATATCCAATTTTTATGGAACCACCCTTGCTATCCTTTGTAAAATCATCAAAAATAAACTCATAATTATAAAGAGACCAGCCCAAAGAATAGCGGGAATCTCTAAAATAGGGATCAAAAAAGTTCAGAGCATATCTTGTAGTCCTTGCACCCAATCTTGCGGATAAAGTTACTCTTTGTCCTTTACCCAGAAAATTCCTTTCTGTAATATCTCCCATTATCACAAATTTATCATAAGAGCTGTAACCACCTCCTATAGCAAAAGAGCCTGTTAACATTTCTTTAACTTTGACCTTTAAATTGAGCTCTTCCTCTTTTGCTCCCTTTTCTTTATCAATTTTTACTTCTTCAAAATATCCAAGTCTTCTTATCCTTGACTCGCTTTCCTCTAAACGGGAAGCACTATACGGCCAACCTTCTGCTAATTTAAATTCTCTTCTTATTACTTTATCCCTTGTTTTAGTGTTTCCTTCAATCTCTATTCTTCCTATATAAACAACTGGTCCCTTATCAATGTTAAAAGTAACATTTACTAATTTTTTTTGCGAGTCCTTATCTATTTGGGTATCTACTTTGGTATATGCATATCCGTAATCTGAAAAGAGATGAGTAAGAATCGATTCATCTTCTTTTAAAGTTTTCAGACTGAATACCTTTCCAGGAGAGGTTTGAATTTTTTTATAAATCTTTTCTTTAGGAAAAAGATCCTGATTTATATTTACGCTTCCCACTTTATACTGAGGTCCTTCTTCAATAGGAATTATAATGACAACACCGTCTTCCTCTTCTTTTACAACTGGCTCTCCTATTTTCACATCAATATATCCCTTATTTTTGTAAGCTGTTTCTATCTTTCCCAGATCTCTATAAAGAAAAGCCACATTATAAATCCCTGGTTCTGCTAAAGGTTCAGGACGAATAAATGCCCTTATATACTGAGTAACCTTTTTAACAGGAGAAAAAACAGTCTTTTCCGAAATAGATAGATAACTCTTTAGTTCTTTGTCTGAAAAGACTCTGTTTCCTGTGAATTCAATTTTTTTAATGTATTTCTTTTTCCCTTCTTTGATAGTAAAAACAAGCTTTATCTGGGCAGGAGGTGCCTTTTCAGTCTCTACAGAAACTTGCGTTCCTAAATAACCAGACTGTTCATAATACATCTTTATATTCTCTATAGCCTTATCAAGCTCTTTTGCTGTAACAATCTGTCCCTCTTTTATCTCAACAATCTTTAAAAGATCTTCTGTCTTGATCTTTTCGTTTCCTTTAAATACCACTTCTCTAACAGAAGGACTTTCCTGAACCTCAAAGATAACAATCGCCCCTTTTGTTCCCTCTTCAACTTTTACTTCTATATTTTCAAAATATCCCATTTTATAAATTGCTTTTAAATCTTCGTTTAATTTTTTGGGATCAAAAATATCTCCCTTTTTTGTTTTAATGTGAGGAAAAATAACATCTTCTCCTATTCTTAAATTTCCGGCAATTCTAATATCTTCAATTATTTTCTTTTCTTCTAAAAAGCTTTTAATAAGTTTTACTGTGTCATTCACAAGACCGTCTATATTTTCCTTTTTTCCTGTCACATAAAAATAATAAGGTTCCTCCTTATCTAATTGATAAAACTTCCACTCCACACTCAAATTGTCTTTTATAGTTATTATTTTGATTTCTGCAATCCCGCTATATTCACCTGCTTTAAGAAAGTTAAATGCCTCCTCCTGAGAAAACCTTTTTATTTCAAGGTTTTTTCCTTCTTCAGAAAACACCTTCTGTAAAGTATCAAGATAGGTTTTTAAAATTTCTTCTGGAAGATAATCTCCGTAGGTTTTTGTTGAATAGATAAGAATTGAAGTAGTATCTGCAAAAAGAGAAATTGAGAAGGAGAAGAATATAAAAAAGAAAAAGAAAACAGATATACTTTTTTTCAAAAAATAATCTCCCATTTTCAAGTATTTTCTAATTTTACCAAAAAACCATTTTTTAGCAAAAAGATTTTATCCATCTTTTTAGCCAGTTCCCAGTTATGTGTAACCATAATTACCGTGCTACCAAATTCTTTATTTATCTTTAAAAAAATATCAATTACTTCTTTAGCACTTTCATGATCAAGATTTCCTGTTGGTTCATCTGCAAGAAGAAGAGAAGGATTTAAAAATAAAGCCCTTGCAATGGCAACTTTTTGCCTTTCTCCACCAGAAAGCCTTGAAGGTCTGAGATTTTCTTTTCCAGAAAGATTAAGTTTTTCAAGAAGTTCATAGGCTCTTTTTAAACAATCCTCCTTTTTCCAGTAAGAAATCAAGCCCGGTAAAATTACATTTTCAAGAACAGTAAATTCAGGCATAAGATAATGGAGCTGAAAAACAAATCCTATCTTTTCCCTTCTTAACTTGATAAGTTCCTTTTCATCTCTATAATTAAGTTTTTTCCCAAAAAAATAAATTTCTCCAGATGTAGGACAATCAAGAGTGCCTATTATGTTTAACAAAGTTGTTTTGCCAACTCCAGAAGGACCAACTATGGCAATTTTATCTCCCTTTTTAACTTTTAAATTTATTCCCTTTAAAACCTCAAGTTCTCCCTGATTATAAAAATATTTTTTTGTAATATCTTTCAGCTCTACAATAATCTCATTTTCCATAAAATACTTATCCCTGTCTTAAAATTTCTGCTGGAACTATTTCAGAAGCCTTTTTAGCAGGATACAAACAGGCAAGAATACTTATAAAAATTGCAACTATACTTATTAAAAAAACATCAATAAATTCAAGCTTAACAGGCATATATTCAACAGGATAAACTTCACTTGGAAGTTTTATCACAGGATAATGAGAAAGTAAAAGACAAAGAAAACTTCCAAGTATTAAACCTATAAAAACCCCTATTAACGAAAGTATTAAACCGCAGTAGAAAAATATTTTTAAAATACTCTCAGAAGAAACTCCAATAGCTCTCATAATAGCAATATCCATCTTTTTTTCGGAAACAAGCATAATCATTGCTGCTATGATGGTAAAGAGTGAAACTATGACCATAAGGGTTAATACCACAAAAAGTCCAAGTTTTTCCATTTTCAGAGCTGCAAAAAGGTTTCTGTTCCACTCTTGCCAGTCAAATATATTTACTCCAAAGCCAAGATGAGAAATAAGCCTACTTTTTATTTCCTGAGATTTAAAAGGATCTTTTAGTTTAATCTCCAGGGAATAATTGTTAGGAGTAAACTTCTGAGAAAACGCACTAAAAGGAGTAAAAACAAGGTTTAAATCGTAATCATAGACTCCTGTCTCAAAACTTCCAGCTACCATCAGAGTAATAATTTTAGGGAAAAAGCCAAAAGGTGTAAAAATTCCCTCAGCACTTATAAACCTTAATCTTTCTCCAATTCTTAAACTCATTCTCTCCTTAAGTTTTTTCCCAATTACTATCGGTATTACTTCTTTTTCATTTTTTAAATATACTCTTTCAATTTCAAAACTTTTAAATCCCTTTTCTTTTTTAAGCCCTTCTAAATCTGTGGCTTTCAAGATAACACCAACAGGCTGTCCTGAATATATTATCAAACCTTGAAGAGTTGAAACTTCCTGAAGACTTACAATTTCCTTAGAAGGTATTTCCTTTTTTACAACTTTTAAAACTCTTTCCTTATACAAAGGATTTGTAAAGGTTATACTTATATGAGGATTTAAACTTAAAATTTTTTCAGAAACAGCTTCTTTAAAACCTGTTATCACCGAATTAACAACTGTTAATGCTCCTACACTTAAAGCTACACCTATAATAGCAATTAAGGAAATTATACCTGTAAATTTTTCTCTTTTTGAAGAAAAAACATATTTAAGTGCTATTAAAAATTCCCAGTTCAGGTTTACCACCTCAATTTTTTCATCCTCAAAGGTCTTCTTTTCTTCTTAAATGAGGAAACAGTATAACCTCTCTGATAGATGGAGTATCTGTAAAAATCATTACCACCCTGTCTATCCCTATACCTTCTCCTGCACATGGAGGCATACCATACTCAAGAGCCCTTATAAAATCTTCATCTATTTCTGGTGGAATTTCCTCATCAATTTCTCTTAATTTTAATTGTTCTTCAAAACGCTTTCTCTGATCTCTTGGATCATTCAATTCAGAAAAGGCATTGGCAACTTCTTTTCCCGCGATATAAAGTTCAAATCTATCTGCAAATTCTGGATTTTCATCATTTCTTCTTGCAAGCGGAGAAACTTCAATAGGAAATTTAATTACAAAGGTAGGTTGAATAAGCTTTGGTTCCACAAGCTCTTCAAAAAGTTTAGTCCACCATTTACCAATGCGAGGGTCTTTCAAATTGAGTTCAATACCCTTTTCTTTTGCAAAATTAAACAGCTTTTCTCTGTCATTTAAAATTTCTTCAGGAACTCCTCCAAGCTCCGTAAGGGCTTTAAGAAATTCTATTTTCCTCCAGGGAGGTGTGAGATCAATTTTTTCTCCCTGATAAGTTATAACAGGACTTCCCTTTATCTCTAAAGCTAAACCGTAAAAGAGTTCTTCTGTCCTTTTCATAAGATCCTCATATGTGGCATAAGCTTCGTAAAATTCAAGCATGGTAAACTCAGGATTATGTTTGCTTGATACTCCCTCGTTTCTAAAGTTTCTATTTAGCTCAAAAACCTTTTCAAATCCCCCTACAATCAGTCTTTTTAAATAAAGCTCAGGAGCAATTCTTAAATATAAATTCATATCCAAGGCATTGTGATAGGTAATAAAAGGTTTAGCAGCCGCACCACCTGCAATGGGATGCATCATAGGAGTTTCCACCTCAAGGAATCCTTCTGAAATGAAATAGTCTCTAATATACTGAATGATCTGGGTTCTCATTTTAAAAATTTCTCTTACTCTCTGATTCATTATAAGATCTAAATACCTCATCCTGTATCTAAGTTCTGTATCTCTTAAACCATGATATTTTTCAGGAAGAGGTCTCAGTGCTTTTGTTAGAAGCTTAAAAAACTTAACAAGAATGGTTATTTCACCTGTTTTAGTTTTAATAAGTCTTCCTTTAACTCCTATGATGTCTCCTATGTCTATATACTTTTTAAAAAACTTAAAATCTTCATCAGACACTTCATTTTTGGCTACAAGAATCTGTATTTTGTCGGTTTCATCCTGAATATGAGAAAAAATAAGTTTTCCCATTTCCCTTTTTGCCATCACTCTTCCGGCAAGGCTAAATTCAAGCTCTCTCTTTTCAAGCTCTTCAGGAGAAACATCTTTATAAATTTCTTTTAAGTATTTAGCCTTATCCTTAGGACGAAAATCATTGGGATAGCTTTTAATTCCCCTTTTTTCTATAGTTTCAAGTTTCTCATACCTTACCTTAATAACCTGATGTTCTTCAAACATCAAAATCCTCCTTCCGAAAGAAAAATTTCTTCCTATTTTATTACGAAAATAAGGTTTTCCAACTTTTAATCTTCTTTTGCTCTGGGATGTGCTTTTAAATAAGTTTTGAGAAGATATTCATAGTTGACCTTGGTATAAATTTCTGTGGTTGTAAGTGATGAATGACCAAGCATTTCTTGAATACTTCTCAAATCAACTCCTGCATTTAGAAGATGGGTGGCAAAAGCATGTCTAAAAATATGGGGATGAAGATAAGATAGACCTTTTCTTCCCCCTCTTTTTTTGATTATATATCTAATACCTCTTTCAGTTAATTTTTCTCCTTTAAAATTTAAAAATACGAAAGCACTTTCCTTTTTTAATTTAGAAAGCATAGAATTTCTCACCTCTAAATATTCTTTCAAAGCTTTTAAAGCCTTTTTCCCAAATGGAACAATTCTTTCTTTACCTCCCTTTCCTACAACCCTTAAAATTTGCAATTCAAAATTAATCTGATCAAAAGTGAGATTGGAAATTTCACTTACTCTGAGTCCGCATCCATAGGCAATTTCAAGCAAAGCCTTATCCCTTAAAGCTAAAAATTTATTTTCCCCCTCTTCCAAGTCTTCCAAAAAATTGTTAAGTTCTTCCTCTGTAGGAACTAAAGGTATTTTTTTAGAAATCTTAGGATTTGAAAGGTAATGGAGAAGATTCTTTTTAATTTTCTTCTTTTTCAAAAGATACTTTAAAAAACTGCGAATACTGCTTAATTTTCTTGCAATAGTTGTTGCTTCTTTCTTTTCTTTTTTTAAAGATAAAAGGTAAAGTCTTAGATGAAAAGGTTGCAGAGCCTCTAAGGAGGTATTTTGATTTTTTAAAAAGTCCAAAAATTCTTCTAAGTCTTTTCTATAACTTTTTATGGTATTAGGAGAATAACCCTTTTCAAAGGTTAAATAATCTAAAAAATCTCTTAAAAACCCTTCTATCACTGTAAAAGTTCTTTTATTTTAGAAAAAAGATCATTTATACTAAAAGGTTTTAATATCACTCTATTTGTTGGAAGCTCTGCTAATCCAAATATATCACCAGTTAGAAAAATTACATCTATATTAGGAAATTTTTGTTTTAATATCTGATAAAGCTCTCCCCCTCTTATATCGGGCAGATGAAAGTCGCTAATCAAAAGATCTGCTTTCTCTATTTTATCAAGGTTCTCCTTAACCTCACTTCCAGAAGAAAATGCATATACATTATAGCCCTCTTCTTCAAGAATTCTTTTTAAGTTTTCTCTAATCTCTTCTTCATCTTCAACAAACACAATATAAATCTCTTCTGGCTTTTTCTTTTCCTTCTCAATCTTTTTAACCTCAAGCAAAGGAACAGTTATTTTAAAGGTAGTACCCTTTCTTACTTTACTTTCGACTTCAATTTTTCCTCCCACATTGGTGATGTGATTCTTTACTAAAAACAACCCTAAACCACTGCTTTTTTCTTTGGTAGTAAAAAAGGGCTGAAAAATTTTATCAAGATATTCTTCAGGAATTCCACATCCCGTATCTTTTATAAAAATGTTTAAATATTTTTTACCATTTTCTGTCTTTGTTCTAAAAATAAAAGAAATTGTTCCCTCATCTTCTATAGCATCCTTTGCATTACTTATAAAATTAAGAAAAATGTATCTCCAGAAAGAATCATCTCCAGGAACCCAGGCTGAGGATAGATAATTAAAATCAAGTTGAATAAAAATGTGAGATCCAGCTATAAGCTGAAATAATTCCAAGTTGTTTTTCAAAAAGCCTATAATTTCTGTTCTTTTTGCCTCTATTTCTCTGAATTCTTTTGTATAATCTAAAAGCAATTTGTTTAAGTCAATCCAAGAAGAAAGAGTCTTTTCGGTTAAGTTAAGATACCTTTTAATTTTTTGTGGATTGTCTAAGCTCTTTTCTATATCTTTGAGATAATCTTTTACCTGCTGCAGTACATTATTAAAATCATGGACCAAACTCCTTAAGAAACTTCCAAAACTCTGGGTCTTATGAAGGCTGTCTAAGCTTTGTTTTAAATCAAGAAGTTCAGTTATATCTATCCCTGTTACAACAAGAAGTTTTTCTCCATCCAAATCTTTTATAGGAAAACATCTTCCTAAATAATTTTTACTTTTTCCTTCCCTGTTTATAAGAGTTAACATTATCTCTTCTTCCCTTTCTTCCATCAAAGATTTATTTAACAACTTTTCTATACTGAATTTTTCTTCTGGAGATACCAGAACCTCTGTAAATGATCTTTCTATAAGTTCCTGTTTGGTATACCCGAGATTTTTTTCGGAAAATCTGTTCAGATATTTTATTTTCCCTTTCTTAAGAAAAAATACAAGAAGTGGCAAATTTTCAAGAAGAGTAAAATAAGTATTTTTGTAATAGATTTCTTCTTGAGCATCTCTAACAAAAACAAAAAGTTTGTCCTCAGAAAAATAGCAGTATTCAATAAGATACGTTTTATCACCAAAGGATAGTGTTAGTTTAATTCTTGGTTTATCAGGTTCTAAAAACTCTTTCACACATCCTGAACATGGATCAGAGTATTGATAAAATAGAGAATAACATGTAGGTGCCGAGCTTAAATCTAAATCAAAAAGTTCTTCTGCTTTTTGGTTTGCATATACTATATGATAGTTTTTATCAAGAACCAGAACTCCCAAGTCTAATTTATTCAATATTTCTTCAAATCTTATCTCCATTCGCAACAATCCTCCACCACTATATATATCTATCGTCTAAATACCTAAAAAGTTTAGAAATTTTTAATTTTTTAATTTGTTAAACTTAAAGGATAGCAAAAATGAGTTAACAGAAAGAAGAAATATAACATAAAAAAGAAGAATTGCATGCAAATTAATTTTACTTGCTAAAAATCCCGCTATAAAGTTTC
>DAIQAS010000001.1:36323-62588 GCA_036781525.1 Thermodesulfobacterium sp.
ACAGGATGGGTCCCCAAAAAAGAAAGGATAAAAAGACTTATTATTCTCCCTCTTAAGCTGTCTGGTGTATTTTCCTGAAGGTAACTATTTGCTACAGGAAAGAAATTAGTAAAAGAATAGCCTATTAAAAAGCAAAAAAATAAAGTTAGATACCAGCTTCTGATAAAATTTAATCCCAAAAGTCCAAAACTAAGAATAAAAGTTGCTTTTAATAGATGCCCTACTTTATTATCTATCGGTCTTCTGAAAATTACCGAAGAAGCTCCAAATATTGCACCCAAGCCGATGCTTGAAGAAAGGAAAGCAAATTCTTTTCCTCCCCCTCCATAAAATTTATGAACAATTACAGGCAAAATAACCATAACTGATGCTCCAAAAATTGTAAAAATAGCAACAGAAAAAAGCACAATTGGAATTTTTTTCTCGCTTTTTAAAAAATTTAAAATTTCTTTTAAAGATTCTATAAATTTAATTTTTTCAGCTTTTCTAATTTCTTTCTTTTTCTGAACTTTTATAAAAAAAGTTAGAAAAATTAAAAAGGGAATAAAACTTAAGGCATTAAGATAAAAACACTGATATAAATTTCCATAAGAAATTATTAAACCAGCAATGAAAGGTCCTAATACCCGAGCTGTATTGAAAGAGAGGGATTGAAATGAAATGGCTTTAGTTAAAAACTTCATAGGAACTATTTCTGAGATAAACACCTGTCTTAAAGGAGTATCTAAGGCTGACAAACATCCAGACAAAAAGGCAAGAAAAGTAACCTGCCAAAAATTAATTAGTTTAAACTGGGTTAAAACCCCCAGAACCAATGGCGGAAAAATGGAAAAGAAAGCAATTAAACTAAGCAGTTTTTTCCTATCAAAAAGATCTGTCAAAATACCCGACACAAAGGTAAAAAGAATTGTAGGGAAGGAACTGAAAAAACTAAAAATCCCCAAATAAAGTGAGGATAAGGTCAATTCATAAACCAACCATACTTGCGCTGTATTTTGAATCCAGGATCCTGTAAAAGAAAGAAAATGCCCAATAATAAAAAGCCTGAAATTTCTAAATTTTAAAGGATTGTCCTCTAAATGAAATTTTATTTCCAGATTTTTCACTCCCTTTATATTAACCTTTTTTAAAATTTCTACCAATATTTGTAAAAGTTTAGATTTTAGAAAATTTTATAAAATTTTAAATTTTACCTCTTTACAAAATTTTTTTTAGGTGTAGGCTTTCTTTATAAGAAAAACTTTTAAGGAGGTTTAAGTAACATGTTTAGAGGTAAGGTTAAGTGGTTTGATGAGAAGAAGGGTTATGGTTTCATCTCAAAGGACGATGGCGGAGATGTGTTTGTTCACTACTCTGCCATCGACATGCCCGGTTTCAAAACCCTTAGGGAAGGACAGACCGTTGAATTTGAAGTGATTCAGGGTCCTAAGGGTGAACAGGCTTCCAAGGTTAAAGTCTTAGATGCAGGCAGTCCAAGAAAGCCTCAGAGAAGAGCTCCCAGAAAAGAACAAGGCTAAGTTTCTCAACCAAGACCAATTGGGGAGGAATTCCCTCCCCTCTTTATATCCTTTTCTTTTATGAGAAGTTCCATACTTCTTTTAAAGGTTAATCCTGAAAAGTTAGCTTATTTAAGATTTCTCCTTGAAGGATATGACCATTTAGCAATTTTAAGCGTTCTTGATCCTAAAAAAGGCCTGGCAAAGATTCATTTTTTTGAAAAGGAAAAATCTTTTGTAGAAGAAATTCTTGAAGATTTAAGATGTAAATTATCTCTTGAAATCCTCGACAGTCTATGATAACTTTTTCTTGATGAAGATTCCAAGAGTTATGTCAACTCAACATCCAGATAATGTTTCCCTTCCTTTTTTTGCTGAACATGCGGACATGTCAGGAGAGGATGAGATTCAAGAAGCCTATTATGCTTTCTCTCATCTTGGCTGTGATGAGCAAATGTGGGATAGTGAAGGAAAAGAGGTTGACGACTTTGTGGTTAAAAAACTTCTTACTAAATATCCTAACTTTTTCAAAACAAAAAAACTTGGTAGAGATGTTTTTATAACTCTCAGAATTCCCAATCCTACAGTTGAAAAAGAAGAAGCCAAAGTTCTTGTTGAGGCTCTGGAAAGCATTCCTCGCTCCATGGATGCTGCAAAGGTTTTTTACGAAAATCCTTATCCACCTATCTTTGAAGTTATTCTTCCTATGACAACTTCAGCAAAAGAATTAAATAGAGTTTATTATTTTTACAAAAATTTCATTTCTGGCAAACAATACCAGAGAATTTATGAAAATGATATAACCGTTGCTGAATGGGTAGGAGAATTTTTACCAGAAACCATAAATGTAATACCTCTTTTTGAGGATGTGAATACACTTTTTAATGTAGATAAAATATTGCTTGAATATCTGAAAGATAAAAATTTTAGCTACTTAAGGGTTTTCTTAGCAAGATCTGATCCTGCTATGAATTATGGAGTAATAAGTGCCGTTCTTGCCATTAAAATCGCTCTTAAAAAACTTGAAAAGGTTTCTTTGGAAAAAGAAATAGAAATCTATCCCATTTTAGGAGCGGGAACTCCTCCTTTTAGAGGAAATCTTTCTCCCTATACAGTTGATAAGGTTCTTACAGAATATCCCTCAGTTGAAACCTTTACTGTTCAGTCTGCTTTTAAATATGATTTTCCCATTGAAGATGTTATTGCAGGTATTAAAAAATTGAGAAACTTTATCCGTCATCCCTTAGAGGAATTTGATGAAGATTTTTGCAAAAATATTATAAAAAAGTTTACCCAAGAATATCAAACTTTAATAATCAATCTTGCTCCTGCTATTAATGAACTTGCCAAGTATGTGCCAAGAAGAAGAATGAGAAAACTTCATATTGGACTTTTTGGATATTCAAGAAGCATAGGAGGAGTAACCCTTCCAAGAGTTATAAGCTTTTGCGCTGCCTGCTATTCCATAGGATTGCCACCTGAAATACTTGGAATAAGCTGTCTAAGCAAAGAAGAATTAAGGGATCTTAAGAGCGTCTATAAAAATCTTGAATACGATTTCTCCATTGCTCTACAGTATTTTAATCCCAAATGTTTAGAGTTGTTAAGTGATGAAACTAAAAATAAACTTATCAAATCTTTAGAAAATTTGAATTCTCTTGATATAAAATATACAACTCATATGGAACACAAAGAAGTTACCAATAATATTTTGAAAAACCTAAAAAGGGGAGTTACTTCAAACTTAGGTGAACTCCTTATTGAGGGAGCCTATTTAAGAAAATTTTTAGGTTAATTTCCTTATTCTCTAAAAAACTCAGGGAATTTAAGTCTTTTTTGGAAAGCAAGATTGGCAAGCTGCCTTAATAAGTGATCTGCTAAGATAATTCTTACCATTGCTTCTATAACAGGAACAATTCTTGGAATAGCAGATATATCGTGCCTCCCTCCTATTGAAATCTCAACTTCTTCCTTTCTCTCGTTTATAGTTTTTTGTACTTTTCTTATACTTGGAATAGGTTTTACAGCAACCCTTATAATAATATCTTGTCCAGAAGAGATTCCTCCGAGAGTGCCTCCTGCATCATTTTTTAAAAAACCTTCAGGACTTATGGGATCATTATTTTCAGAACCTTTCATATAAGCAACTTTAAAACCTGCTCCCATCTCCATTCCCTTTACAGCACCTATACTGAAAATAGCCTTGGCAAGGTCTGCATTAAGTTTATCAAAAACAGGCTCTCCGAGTCCTGCAGGAACTCCTCTTACGAGAACTTCCACCATTCCTCCTAAAGAATCTCCTTCTTTTTTAACTTCTTCAATCCTTTTACACATCTCTTCATAAGCCGCCATATCAGGACAGAAAAGATGATTCTTATAGATATTCTCAAGTTTTTTTTCTTTTGCTTCAACTCCTCCGAGAGAAATGGTATAAGCTATAACTTCTATTCCGTATTCCTCAAGTATTCTTTTTGCTACAGCTCCTGCTGCAACCCTTGCTACAGTTTCTCTCCCGCTACTTCTCCCTCCTCCTCTGTAATCTCTAAATCCTCCGTATTTTATAAAATAGGTAAAATCTGCATGTCCAGGTCTGAAAACATTTTTAATCTTTTCGTAAGAAGAGGAATCCACATCTACATTGTAGATAGCAAGTGCAATGGGTGTTCCTATGGTATAGTTTTGAAAAACTCCTGAAAGTATTTTTACTTGGTCTTTTTCCCTTCTCGGAGTCTGTCCCAAAGCTTTTCCAGGTCTTCTTTTATCAAGTTCTTTCTGAATATATTCCTCTGTAAGGTGAAGTCCTGGAGGACATCCGTCAACAACGGCACCAAGTGCCACTCCATGAGATTCTCCAAAAGTTGTAACTCTAAAAAGCCTTCCTATGGTATTTCCGCTCATTTTTTTCCCTCTTTTTACCTAAATTATAAACTCAATTTTTTAAATAGACAAAATTTTTTAAAAATGCTATATTTTGGGTATGGTTGTAGCTGTTATTCCTTCAGCAGGGAAAGGAGAAAGGTTAAAAGCTGAAAAACCCAAACAGTTTATTGAGATAAAAGGTGTTCCTATTTTAGTCTATACCTTAAAAAAATTTGAAAAACATCCTCAGATAGACTCAATTGTGGTAAGTGTTTCCCCTGAATTTATAGATTATACCAAAAAGCTTGTTAATTATTATAGTTTTAAAAAAGTTATTAAAATTGTTGAAGGAGGAAAAACAAGACAGGAATCTGTTTTAAAAGGAGTTAGAGCATCACCAGAAAAAACCCAGATTTTTCTTGTTCATGACGCAGTAAGACCCTTTGTGTCTTATAAATTGATAACCAAGATTATTGAGACCACAAAAGAATTCGGAGCGGGAGTTCCTGTAATTCTGGTAAGAGATACCCTAAATAAAATACACGATGAAGAAATAATAGAAAATGTTGATAGAACCAATCTTTTTTGTATACAAACCCCTCAAGGGATAAAAGCTGATATTCTAAGAAAACTTCTCGAGAAAGCTCAAAAGGAAAACCTTTTATTTCCTGATGAAAGCACCCTTCTTCTGCATTACGGATACAAAGTAAAGCCTGTTGAGGGTTCCCTTCTTAACTTTAAAATCACCTACCCTGAGGACCTTTTCCTTGCAGAAAAGTTAATTGACTGTAAAATAGAGAACCTGAATCATGATACAGATTAAATGGTTAAACAATATTCCTGAAACTCCTAAGGAATTTTTGAGTTTTTTCAAAAAAAATTATGGATTGCCTCAAGAAGAGGTTTTTAAACTTATTTATATAACTCTTAGACTTAAAGCCCTTAGTGATAGTCCAATTTATAAGTTTTTAGAGAGAACTGTTTCTGGAATAAAGTTTGACGAAATTGATAAAAGAGAGTATTTGTTAACTTTTTCCATATTTACTTTAAGAGAACTAATAAAAGAACATCTGGATTTAAAACTTGTTAAAAATCTTTATCTTTTACTTTCTAAAAGGCTACCAAAGGAGTTCCTAAAAGATGCCTATCCCAAACATTCTATCATTGCCTCTCAGGATATAATGCTTGAACTTTTCTCTCAAGAAGAAAAAACAAAACTTCCTGCTTTTTTAAAGGCAAAACACTTTATGTTAACTTTTCATTTGGAAGGTAACTGTGAGGAGCTTATAACTCTTTTTTCTTTTTTACCAAATAGTTATGTTCTTAAAATGGGAAATCCCTATCATATTTTTACTACATTTTCCATTTCAGAGGCTTTTCTTTTTCTTTTAAAATTAAAAGAAACGGAGAAAACAAAGGATCAAGTAAAAAAGATTTTGGAAAACATAAAAATCTTTTTCCCCGATTGTTTTGGGGAAATTTAAAAAGGAGGAAAAGTCTATGGGATTAACTCTTACACACAAGATTCTTGAATCTCACTTAGTTTCTGGGAAACTTATTCCAGGTGAGGAAATAGCCATAAAAATTGATCAGACCCTTACTCAGGATGCCACAGGAACCATGGCTTATCTTGAATTCGAAGCCATAGGAATAGACAGAGTAAAAACAGAACTTTCTGTTTCTTATGTGGATCACAATATCTTACAGACTGATTTTAAAAATGCAGATGACCACAGATTTCTTTTAAGTATTGCTAAAAGGTATGGAATATGGTTTTCAAAGCCGGGAAATGGAATATGCCATCAGGTGCATCTTGAAAGATTTGCTGTTCCAGGAAAAACCCTTCTTGGCTCAGACAGCCATACTCCCACTGCCGGTGGTTGTGGAATGATTGCCATTGGTGCGGGTGGACTTGATGTTGCGATGGCTATGGCAGGAAAACCCTTTTATCTTAGAATGCCTAAAATCGTTGGAGTTTATTTATATGGAAAACTTCAACCCTGGGTTTCAGCAAGGGATATTGCTCTTTACCTTCTTTCTAAACTGACAGTTAAGGGTGGTTTGGGAAAGGTTCTGGAATATTTTGGACCTGGAGTAAAAACCCTTACCGTGCCTGAGCGAGCAACCATTTGTAATCTCGGAACAGAAATGGGAGCAACAACAAGTATCTTTCCTTCAGATGAAATTACCCTTTCCTGGCTCAAAGCTCAGGGAAGATCTCAAGATTTCGTTGAGCTTAAAGCTGATGAGGATGCCAAGTATGACGAAATTATAGAAATTGACCTTTCAAAACTTGAGCCTCTCTGTGCCTGTCCTTCCTCTCCTGATAATGTTAAAAGAGTAGCTGAAGAAGCAGGAAAACCAGTTTCTCAAGTTATCATCGGTTCATGTGCCAATTCCTCTTTAAAAGACCTTTTAATAGTTGCAAAGGTTTTAGAAAAATACAAAGTTCATCCCGATGTTTCCTTTGAAATAAATCCCGGATCTCTCCAGGTTCTTGAAAACCTTCTTTCTCTTTCAGCCCTTAGAAGCATTTTAGAAGGTGGAACCCGTATCCATCAATGCGGATGTCTTGGATGTATAGGAATGGGGCAGGCTCCTCCCACAAATTCCATTTCTCTCAGAACCTTTACAAGAAACTTCCCAGGAAGGTCAGGAACCATACCAGATTTTGTATATCTTGTTTCTCCTGAAACAGCTGTGGCATCAGCTATAAAAGGAGTTATTACTGATCCGAGAGAATTGGGAGATTATCCCGAGGTTAAACTTCCTGAAAGATTTATCATAAACGATTCCATGCTTATTCCTCCGCTTCCTGAAGAGGAAGCCAAAAAAGTTGAAATTATAAGAGGTCCAAACATAGCACCTCTTCCTCCTTTTGATCCCCTGCCTGAAAACTTAGAGGGAATTTTTCTTTTAAAAGTGGGAGACAATATCACTACCGATCATATAATGCCTGCGGGAGCTCATATTTTACCTTTAAGAAGCAATCTTCCTGCAATAAGTGAATATGTGTATAGGAATGTGGATTCTGAATTTTCCAAAAAGGCTTTAGAAGTAAAAGAAAAGGGACTTGCAGTGGGAATTGCAGGAGGAGAAAACTATGGTCAGGGTTCCTCAAGAGAACACGCAGCACTTGCTCCGAGATATCTCGGTGTAAGAATAAAACTTGCCAAAAGCTTCGCAAGAATTCACAGAAGTAACCTAATAAACTTTGGAATACTTCCGCTTATTTTTGAGAACAAAGATGACTACGATAAAATTGAGCCAGGAGATGCCTTTATTATAGAAAGCCTAAGAAAAGCTATCTCAGAAGGAGAAAACAAAATAAGAATAAATATAAAAGGAAAAGGAGAGATAACTGCAATAATAGAACTTACTGAAAGAGAAAGAAAATGTATACTCGCAGGTTCTCTTTTGAATCTGGCTAAAGAATAAAGGAGGAGTAGAAAAAATGAGAGTTGCTTTAATTTCTTTTCTTATAATTTTTTCTATAATGATAGGATTCTCCAAATCCTTTTCGAATAGTCCAGATATAAGTCCATATCATGAAGTCTTAAAAGAAAAAATTAAAAAAGACTTGAAAGGAATTGTGCCTGAAGATTACATAGAAAATCTTTTCTCTTCCTCAGAACTAACCTATCTTCCAAATATAATGACAAAAAGTCTTACCTGGAAAGAGGTTGAACTTCCCTATCATCAATTTCTGGAAGAGGAAAGAATTGAAAGAGCAAAAAATTTCATAGAAGAAAATAAAGAACTCCTGGAAGATATAGAATTTGTCTTCGGAGTAGAAAAGGAAGTAATAACTGCTATTTTCCTTGTTGAAACAGACCTTGGAAGAAAAACGGGGAATTATCCTGTAATAAATGTTTTTTATAGCCTTGCTTTATCAGGAGAAAAAGACCTTTTTGTAAAATTTATTGACGGTTCGGAAATTTCCTTAGATGATCCCTTAATTCAAAAAAGATGGGAAAGAAGAAGTAACTGGGGATACAAGGAACTTCTTTACTTCCTTCAAATAGCTTATCAGAATAACTGGAATCCTTTTTCCATAAAAGGTTCCATTTTTGGAGCTTTCGGGTTTCCACAGTTTGTTCCCAAAAGCTACCTTATATATGGTTATGACTGGGATAAGGATGGAAAAGTTGATCTTTACAGCCTTGAAGATGCCCTTGCAAGTATTGCAAATTATTTAAAAACCGAAGGATATAAAAAAGACGCAGACAGAGATTATAAAAAAAGGATAATCATGAAATATAACATAAGTGAACCCTATGCAGAAACGGTTCTTACTATAGCTGAAAAACTCAAAAATTAAAATTTATAATGTCTTTAACCAGAGAAGAAATTTTTCAGAGAATTGAAAGATTCAGAATAAATCTAAGAGAAAATAATCTTAAGTTTGCCCTTATTTTTTCTCCCGTAAATATTTTTTATTTTGCTGGAACTTTTGTAAGGGGAGTTTTGTTAATAAGTTTAAAAGAGGTAAAACTTCTTGTAAATAGGCCTTATGAAAGAGCAAAAAGGGAAAGCCTTATTGATTGTGAATATTTAAAAAGTTTAAAAGATTTGCCAGCTCAGATAAAATCTCTAACTTCCCAAGAAACTATAGGTCTGGAAACAGATTTTTTATCATATGAGCAATTTCTTCGTTATAAAAATCTTCTTTCGGATTGGGAATTAGTTAGTATAGATAAATTTCTTATGGAAACGAGAATGATAAAAACTTCCTATGAGATAGAATGTATCAAAAAAGCAGGAAAGATCCTTGATAAAGCTCTTAAGCGCGCTTTACCGACTTTAAAGCCGGGAATGAGGGAAATTGAGGCAAGTGCAGCTATTGAAAAAGAACTTCGCATACTTGGTCATCCTGGAATAACAAGATCTCTTTATGGCTTTGAACTCGCTTACGGACATCTTCTTTCAGGAAAAGAGGCTATAAATCCTTCTCATACCTTGACTGGTCAAGGAGGAAAGGGTATCTTCGGTTTCCCTGGTGGTGCAAGTACAAAAAGGATTAGAAAAACAGATCCAGTATTGATTGATTTTTCAGGATACTTTGAAGGCTACTATATTGATCAGACAAGAATGGCAAGTTTTAAACCTTTAAAAAAAGCTGAGCCCTATTTTAAATGTGCCCTTAAAATTTTGAATACTCTGGAAGAAAAAGCTAAATCTGGAATTGAAAGTGGAAAACTCTATGAAATAGGTTTCTCAATAGCTAAAAAAGAAGGTCTTGAAGAAGTTTTTATGACTCATGGAGAAAAACTAAAATTTATAGGACACGGGGTTGGGCTTCAAATTGATGAACCTCCTCCTTTAGCATCTGGTCAAAAAATAACTTTAAAAGAAAATATGGTTGTTGCTCTTGAACCAAAATTTCATGTTCCTGATCTTGGAGTAATAGGAATTGAGGAAACCTTTTTAATAACTAAAAGGGGGCTTAAAAGATTAAACTCAACTCCTCGTGATTGGATTTTTTTGAAATAAATGTTAAAATAGGTTGTAATTTTAACGATGAGATCTCCAAAGAATATCAGAAAATTACATACTAAATTCATTTTCATAACCGGAGGAGTTCTTTCTTCCTTAGGAAAAGGGCTTGCAGCAGCCTCAATAGGTGCTTTACTTGAAGCACGCGGACTCAGAGTAACTCTTCAGAAACTTGACCCTTATATAAATGTAGATCCCGGAACCATGAACCCCTTTCAGCACGGAGAAGTATATGTTACAGAAGATGGAACAGAAACTGATCTCGATCTGGGACATTATGAACGCTTTACCTCAGCACAGATGGGAGCTAAAAACAATTATACCTCCGGGAAAATATACTACTCGGTTATTACAAAGGAAAGGAAAGGGGTTTATCTCGGAGGAACGGTCCAGATAATTCCTCATGTGACAGATGAAATAAAAGCAAGTATTCTTGATCTTGCAAGCCCTCAGATTGATGTAGCTATAATAGAAATCGGCGGCACTGTGGGAGACATTGAGAGTCTTCCATTCTTAGAGGCTATAAGACAGCTTGGATATGAATTAGGAAAAGAAAATGCCTTATATATTCATCTTACCTATGTTCCTTATATTAAAACTGCAGGCGAACTTAAAACAAAACCAACTCAGCACAGCGTTAAAGAATTAAGAGCTATTGGAATACAACCTGACATACTTCTTTGTAGAACTGACAGATTTTTACCCCCTGAGATTAAGAAAAAAATCGCCCTTTTCTGTAATGTGGAAGAAGATGCTGTAATCACTGCAAAAGATGTTGAATGTATTTATGAAATACCCCTTATCTTTCATAAAGAAGGTCTTGATGCAAAAATTGTTGAATATTTGAATATGTGGACAAGAGAGCCTGATTTACGCATCTGGGAAGAAATAGTAAAAACTTATAAAAACCCTGAAGATGAAGTAACCATAGGTATTGTGGGTAAATATGTAAGTCTGAAAGATTCCTATAAGTCTTTAAATGAAGCTCTTGTTCACGGAGGCCTTGCCAATAAGTTAAAAGTAAATTTAAAGTTTGTAAATTCCGATGAGCTAACCCCGGAAAACATAGATAGCTACTTAGGAGATGTGGACGGAATACTTGTTCCTGGGGGTTTTGGTATAAGAGGAATTGAAGGAAAAATTCTTGCCATAAATTACGCAAGAACAAGAAAAATACCTTTCTTTGGAATATGCTTGGGGATGCAACTTGCCGTAATTGAGTTTGCAAGAAATGTTCTTGGATGGAAGGAAGCCAATTCTACAGAATTTGATAAAAACACTCCCTATCCGGTAATCTATCTGATGAAGGAATGGTATGATTACAGAACCGGCAAAATTGAAAAAAGAGAGGAAGGTTGCGATCTTGGAGGAACTATGCGTCTTGGTGCCTATCCATGTGTTATCAAAAATCCTTCAAAAGTATGGGAAGCCTATCAAAAAGAAGAAATATTTGAAAGACACAGACACCGTTATGAATTTAATAATGCTTACAGAGAAGAGATGGAAAAAGCAGGGCTTAAAGTCGTAGGCAATTCTCCTGATGGAGAACTGGTAGAAATAGTAGAATTAGAGGATCATCCCTGGTTCATAGGAGTCCAGTTTCACCCGGAATTCAAATCAAAACCCACAAGTCCTCATCCTCTATTTAAATCTTTTATTAAAGCATCTTATCAGTATAAACTAAATCGGAGGAGTCCTTAGGGATTGATAGATCTTCATACTCATTCAACAGCATCTGATGGAACTTTTTCTCCTGAAGAATTGGTTTATCTTGCAAAAAAAGAAGGACTTCAAGCTCTTGCCCTTACTGACCACGATACCGTAGATGGTTTAAAAACAGCTTATCAAACCGCAAAGGAAGAAAAACTTCCTTTTTTATGCGGAGTGGAAATAAGTATAAAATTTAACGGCCCCGGACATTTCCACCTTCTTGGTTACTTTCTTGAACCTGAAATCCCGGAATTAGATAATACACTTAAAAAACTAAAAAAGGCAAGAGAAGAAAGAAATGTAAAAATGATTGAAAAACTAAACAGCCTTGGAATTGAAATAACTATGGAAGAATTAAAAGAAATAGCTAAGGGAGAAATAGGAAGACCTCATATAGCAAATCTTTTGGTTAAAAAAGGAGTAGTAAAGTCCTTTGATGAAGCATTTGAAAAATATTTAAAAAAAGGGGCTGCTGCTTATGTTCCCAAGGCTCTTCTTTTACCTGAAGAAGCTATAAAACTCATTCGTAAGGCAAAAGGAATACCGGTTCTTGCACATCCTATAACCCTAAAACTGAACTATTTTGAGTTAAAAGCTTATTTAAAAGAACTTAAAGATTTCGGATTAATGGGGATAGAAGTTTTTTACACCGAACATAATTCCGAATTTACCAGATTTCTATTGGATTGTGCAAAAGAACTGGGATTATTGATAACAGGAGGAAGTGATTTCCATGGAAAAAATAAACCTGATATAAGATTAGGAAAAGGATTGGGAAATCTTAATATCCCCTTTGAGTTTTACCAAAAATTAAAAATCAGTCTTGAAAATATGCGATAATATTTTATTTTTTTAGTAAATTAATAATTAAGTCAAATTTGGAGATTAGTCTATGGAGAAAGAAAAAATAATTGAAAGGATTTTAGAACTTAAGAAAAAGAGAAAAGCTATAATTCTTGCTCATAATTATCAGCCTCCTGAGATTCAGGACATAGCAGACCTAAGGGGTGATTCTCTTGAATTAAGTTTAAAGGCAAGTAAAACCGATGCTGAAGTTATAGTTTTCTGTGGTGTCTTTTTTATGGCAGAAACTGCAAAAATAGTATCTCCTCAGAAAAAAGTTCTTCTTCCGGTAAAAGAGGTTCCCTGTGAAATGGCAGATATGATAACTCCTGAAGATGTGATTAATTTAAAAAATCAGTATCCTAATGCTCCTGTGGTAACTTATGTAAATTCAAATGCAGAGATAAAGGCTTTAAGTGATGTATGTTGCACCTCGGCAAATGCAGTAAAAGTCGTGGGAACATTTAAAGAAAATACTATAATTATGCTCCCAGATATGAATCTGGCTCAATATGTTCAAAGATTTTATCCTGACAAAAAGATAATATATTATGATGGTTTCTGCCCTTTTCATCATCTTTTAACTCCTGAAGAAGTGATAAAAGCAAAGAAAGAACATCCTGAAGCTGTCTTTATCGCCCATCCCGAGTGTCGTCCAGAAGTAATTGATCTTGCTGATTATGTAGCCTCAACAAGCGGAATGTTAAGACTGGCAAAAGAACTTCCTTATAAAGAATTCATTATAGGAACCGAGGTAGGTCTTCTTTATCCTTTACAAAAAGAAAATCCTGATAAAAAGTTTTATCATCCCTCTCCAGAAAAAATGCTCTGTGCTTCTATGAAAAAAATCACCCTTAATGACCTTCTCAATTCCCTTGAAAATATGCAACACGAAATAATTCTTCCTGAAGATGTAATTAAGAGCGCTTACAACACTGTTAAAAGAATGTTAGAAATTGTATAAAAATTGGGAGAGAGAAAATTCCCTCTCCCATAAAATCTTATAAAACATCTTTTCCTTTTTCAGTAATAAAATAAAAGTCTTCTTTCTTTTCTACAAAACCTGCTTTAGATAATTCTCTTAAACTGCTTCTTACCTGAAAAAGCGGCCTTTTAAGCATTTCAGCAATTTCCAAATCTGAAAGTTTTCCTTTTTCCAAAAGTAGTTTTAAAAGTTCTATAGCTCTTTCTGTAGGCT
The DNA here is from genome assembly GCA_036781525.1 of Thermodesulfobacterium sp. GTDB lineage: Bacteria > Desulfobacterota > Thermodesulfobacteria > Thermodesulfobacteriales > Thermodesulfobacteriaceae > Thermodesulfobacterium. Next base: position 49,926 of record DAIQAS010000001.1, read on the forward strand.
TACCATCTGGAGAAACACAACCCTGAGACATAGCTAACTCCTTATTTTATACATTTCTTACAGAAATACCAGTCAATGTATTCATAACCTTCCTCTTTTCTCTTAGCTGCCTCTTCATAAGTTGCAGGTGGTGGAACAATCACTTTGGTATTTTCCTCTGTAAACTCCCAGACCTGAGGTTCAGGAACCCAGTTAGCAGGTGTTGCAACACCATATTTATCAGCAGTTTGTAATGCATCAATTAATCTCAAAATTTCTCTCATATTTCTACCACAGGATAAGGGATAATAAATAATAGCCCTGATTTTGCCTTCAGGGTCAATTATAAAAACAGCTCTTACTGTAGCGGTGCTACTTTCTCCTGGATGAAGCATTCCGTAAAGTCTTGCTACCTTTCCGTCAACATCGGCTACGATGGGAAAGGGAATTTCTACTCCTGTTTTTTCTTTTAAATTCATTACCCAAGCAATATGTGAAAAATTGCTGTCAATACTCAAACCAAGAAGCTGAACATTTCTTTTAACAAATTCTTCATTCATCTGGGCAAAAGCTAAAAATTCTGTACTGCAAACAGGAGTAAAATCTGCTGGATGGGAAAAAAACACAACCCACTGTCCTTTAAAATCTTCCGGAAAAGAAATGGGTCCCATAGTGGTCATTGCTTCAAAAGCTGGTGCTTGATCCCCTATTCTTGGCATAGCTTGCACTTCTCTTACCTCTTCCATTGTACACCTCCTTCTGTTAATTTTTTATTTAAAATGAATTTTAATCTCAATTTTTTATTTGTCAAGAATAATTTTTTGTAATTCTGCCCTTGACAAATACCTTAAAATAGATTTTATTTTAATTAGACAAGATTTTTTGAGACTTTCTCGGGGGTATATAATGGATCTTCAGGAAATTGCAAGTCTTGAGGAAAAAATAGATGCACTTATTTCTTTAGTAATTCAGCTAAAAAATGAAAAAGAGGCTCTGCTTAATAAATTGAAAGAAAAAGAAGAAGAAAACATTAAACTTTTAGAAGAAATAAATAGGAGGGAGGAGGAAAGAAGGATAATAAAAGAAAGGATTGGTAGTTTAATAGAAAAACTCTCCCAAATATAAGTGTGGTAAAAAATGCAAAATATTAAAGAAATTAGCTTTGAATTTTTAGGTCAGACCTTCTTCTTCCGGTCTTTTGTTCCGGAAGAGGAAGTTAAGGAAGTTTTAGATTATTTAGAGTATAAAAAAAAGGAAGTAGAAGGCTTTAAAAAGGTTCCTACATTTAAGTTGGCTGTATGGCTTCTTTTACAGGTAGCATACGATTATATAAAGTTAAAAAAAGAAAAGGAAGCCTTAGAAAAGCGGGTTAAGCTTCAGCTTGATAAGGTGGGAGAGTTTTTAGAAAAAGAAATAATATCCTGGGGTGTTTGTGGGGATGATAAAGACCTGCCAAGCTAACACTATTGAAATAAAGGGGCAAGGTGGTTCTGGGGCTCTTTTGCCCTCAGGTGGGCGCTCAGAGCTTACCAGACCCCACCCCAAAAGTATTTTCAATAGAGCTTGGAGCAGGCAGTCCTCACGGCACCCTGGGATCTTCTCTTTTCTATAAAAAATCTTCAATTTCAATCCCTCTTTCCTTCTCCCTCCAAAAATTTTAATTAAATAACTTTGTTTTTTATCTTAGTAAAAGGAGGGAAGGAAATGAGTTTTCTCTGGGGTATTGTAGCAGGAATTATAATCGGTATAGCTTTAGCCTTAGGATATATCTTTTTTCTTAAAAAGAAAGAGGCAGAAACTAAAAAAACAGCAGAAACTCTCTTAAAAGAGGCTCAACAGAAAGCAAAAGAAATTTTAGAAAAAGCTGAAAGTGAAGCAAAGCTAAAGCTTCAACAAGCAGAAATTCAAATAAAAGAAGAACTTTTAGCTCATAAACAGGCTTTAGAAAAGGAATTTGAAAAGAGATTAAAAGAGGTTTCTTTAAAGGAAGAAAGGTTAATTCATAAAGAAGAAAATCTTATAAAAAGAGAAGAGGCTTTAGAAAAAAGATTTAAAGAGATTGAGGATTTAAAGGTCTTACTTGAGGAAGAAAAAAGGCAGATTGAAGAAATATTAAAACAAACTAAGGAAGAGTTGGAAAGAATTTCTGGACTTTCAGAAAAAGAGGCTAAGGAGCTTCTTCTCAAAAAGGTAGAAGAGGAATTAAAAGAAGAAAAAGCAAAACTTATAATAAAACTTGAAAATGAAGTAAAGGATGAAGCCAAGAGAAAATCTCAGGAAATTTTGGCCTATGCTGTGGCAAAAGCTGCAGTTCCATTTGTTACAGAAAAAACAGTCTCAGTAGTCCAGCTTCCCAATGAAGAAATGAAAGGAAGAATAATTGGAAGAGAAGGAAGAAATATAAGAACCTTTGAAACTCTAACAGGTGTAGACCTTTTAATAGATGACACTCCTGAAGTTGTGGTTTTATCTTGTGCTGATCCTTTGAGAAGAGAAATAGCTCGTATTGCTTTGGAAAAACTTATTGCAGATGGAAGAATACATCCTGCAAGAATTGAAGAAGTAGTTAAGCAGGTGGAAGAAGAAATGGAACATCATTTAATGGAGGTAGGAGAAAAGGCTTGCTTTGAGCTTGGTATTTACGGACTTCATCCAGAACTTGTTAAAATGATAGGAAAATTAAAATACAGAACAAGCTACAGCCAGAATGTATTACAGCACTCTATTGAAACTGCTATAATTTCTGGAGCGCTGGCCGGAGAACTTGGAATAGATGTAAAAAAGGCAAAAAGAGCTGCTCTACTTCATGATATAGGAAAGGCAGCTTCTTATGAAATGGAAGGTCCTCACGCACTTATAGGTGCTGAAATTGCAAGAAAGTATGGAGAAGAAGAAGATATTGTTAATGCCATAGCTTCACACCATGAAGATATTCCTATTACAAGTATACTCGGTATAATTCTTCAAATTTCTGATGCCATATCAGGAGCAAGACCAGGAGCAAGAAGAGAACTCCTTGAGGCTTATATAAAAAGAATAAAAGAATTAGAAGCCATTGCTTCTTCTTTTGAAGGTGTGGAAAAAGCCTTTGCTATACAGGCAGGAAGAGAAATAAGGGTAATTGTTGATGATAAGAAAATAAGTGATGAAGAAGCCTATGTGCTTGCTCGAGAAATAGCTCAAAAAATAGAAAAAGAATTAACCTATCCAGGAATTATAAGAGTTACAGTAATCAGAGAAACAAGGGCTATTGAATATGCAAAATAAAGTGAAGCTACTTTTTCTTGGAGATATTGTTGGAAGTTCAGGAAGAAGAGCTGTAAAACTTTTTCTTCCTGAACTAATTAAAAGATACAAACCCTATTTTATAATAGCAAATGCAGAGAATGCAGCAGGAGGATACGGACTTACAGAAAAGGTTGCAGAGGAACTCTTTTCTTACGGAATAGACATTTTAACCTCAGGTAATCATATCTGGAAAAGAGAATTTTTCCCCTATCTTCAAAAAACAGAAAGAGTTTTAAGACCAGCCAATTACGGAAAAGACGCTCCTGGAAAAGGCTGGACTATATACGATAAAAACGGTATAAAACTGGGGGTAATAAACTTAGAGGGAAGAATTTTTATGAGACCCTTAGAAAATCCTTTTATTGTTGGAAAGAATCTTTCTTTGGAAATAAAAAAGGAAACTCCCTTTATAGTAATTGATTTTCATGCTGAAGCTACTTCAGAAAAACTCGGTTTGGGATATTTTCTTGATGGTTTTGTTTCTGCAATCATAGGAACACACACCCATGTGCAAACTTCAGACGAAAGAATTATGCCTAAGGGGACAGGTTATATAACAGATGCAGGTATGTGCGGAGCTTTAGAAAGTATTATAGGAATGAAAATTGACCAGGCTTTAGAAATGTATCTAACCATGGTTCCAAGAAAACTGGAGGTTGAAAAAAATAAGAAAGTTAAAGTTGAAGGTGTTTATCTTGAATTTAATAAAAAAGGAGAGACCGATTACATAGAAAGATTTAGATTCATTGAAGAACCTTAAGCCTTATTTCTTATAATGTTTTTTCCACCACTTTTTAAAAAGCTGCTTCTTTAAAGTTGATAATCTGTCAACAAATAATATTCCATCAAGATGGTCATTTTCATGCTGAAAAGCTATCGCTGCTATTCCCTCCAGTTCTCTTTCAAAAGGATTACCATTTATGTCATAAGCCCTTATAAAAAGCTTGGCATACCTTTTAACAGGCGCATAGTATCCAGGAATACTTAAACACCCCTCCTCGTAAATTGTTTCTCCTTCTGCAGAAAGTATTTCAGGATTTATATAAACTTCTAATTTTCTCTCTCCTTCTCTTTGAGATATATCCATTATGAAAAATCTTTTCAAAATGCCTACCTGATTTGCAGCAAGACCAATTCCCTTAGCTTTATACATAATATTTGCCATTTTTTCTATAGTTTCTTTTAACTCTCCATCTATATTCTCAACTGGTTTTGCCTTTTCCCTTAAAGCTGGGTGACCAAAAACAAGTATTTCCATATTTTTTTCTCCTATTATAATTAATTTTATTTTAAAACTTTTTTAAAATTTTTCAAGTTAATGATTTTTAAAGACAATATTATCCACGATAAAGCCCGCCGTTTACATGGAAAACACAACCTGTTATGTAAGAAGCTTTTTCACTTGCAAGAAATGCTGTTAAATATGCCACTTCTTCAGGAAGTCCTGCTCTTTTAAGAGGAATTTGTTGTAAAAACACCTCTTTAACCCTTTCAGGAAGGCCTGCTGTCATATCTGTTTCTATATAGCCTGGGGCAATAACATTTACTGTTATATTTTTACCTGCAACTTCCAAAGCAAGAGATTTAGAAAACCCTACTATACCAGCCTTTGCTGCTGCATAATTTGTTTGACCAGGATTTCCTGTAAAGGCGACCACCGAAGAAATATTAATAATTCTGCCCCATTTTTCTTTTATCATCATGGGAAGAACCGCCTGAGTTACATAAAAAACAGAATATAGGTTTGTTTTTATAACTTTATCCCAATCTTCCTCTTTCATTCTGAGAAAAAGGATATCTTTTACAATGCCAGCATTATTTACAAGAATATGGATATTCCCTAAATTCTTTTCAATTTCTTTTATTTTTTCTTTTACTTCTTGCGGATTTGAAACATCAAATCTTGAAAGATACGCTTTTCCTCCAAATTCTTCTATTTTTTCAGCTAAACTTTTTGCCTTATCTTCTGAACCTCTATAATTAATTATTACCGTTGCTCCTTCTTTAGCAAGTTCATAAGCTATAGAACTTCCAATGCCTCTTGAAGCTCCAGTTATTAAAGCAATTTTTCCTTTAAGTTCACCCATTCCTTTTCCTCCTATAAAAAAATTTGAAAAACATTTTAAAAATTATTGGAAAATTTGTCAATTTCTATTGACATTTGCTTTAAGTTATGCTACAGAAATTTTAATTAAAATCCTACAAAAAGGAGTGTTCTATGATAGAAATAAGAATACATGGAAGAGGTGGTCAAGGTGCAGTAACTTCAGCAGAGCTAATTGCCATAGCAGCTATTAATGAAGGAAAATTTGCTCAAGCCTTTCCCAGTTTTGGGCCTGAAAGAAGAGGAGCTCCTGTTCAAGCTTTTGCAAGAATTGACACCAAAAAAATTCGCACAAGAGAAAAAATTTATCATCCAGATATAATTCTTGTTCTTGACCCTACTCTGCCTAAGATTACAAAAGTTACGGACGGTTTAAAACAAAACGGTGTTGCTATTTTAAACTCTAATCTTTCAGAAAAAGAGGTCAGAAAGTTTTTAGGAGACTATAAAGGTAAGCTTGCTTTAGTTGATGCAACCAAAATTGCCATTGAGGAAATAGGTCTTCCCATTACCAATACAACCATGTTAGGTGCTTTTCTTAAAGTTACAGGTCTTATAGAAGTAAAAAGTATGGAAGAAGCTTTAAAAGAAAGATTTGGAAGACTCGCTGAAAAAAATATAAAAGCTTTACATAGAGCCTTAAAAGAAACCAAAATTTACGAATAAAGGAGTTTAGCCATGCCAAAAGATCAGGGATTAGTTAGCTGGAAAAAATTAGCACCAGGGATGTTTATTTTAGAACCTGGAAATTCTGCCAAGTTTAAAACTGGAGACTGGAGAGCTTATAGACCTGTTCTTGATAAAGAAAAGTGTATTAAGTGTGGAATGTGCTATGCTCTCTGTCCTGACCTTTGTTACCATAAAGATGAAGAGGGGTACTACATTTCAAACCTTTATTACTGTAAAGGATGTGGAATTTGTGCAGCCCATTGTCCAAAGGGTGCCATTACAATGGTTTTAGAGGAGGATTAAAATGGGAAAAGTAATTGCCAAAGAAGTTTCCATTGCTATAGCAGAAGCAGTCGCACAGTGTAAAGTTGATGTAATTTCGGCTTATCCAATCACTCCACAGACCCATATTGTTGAGCATTTGGCAGAACTTGTAAATAACGGTGAGCTTGATGCAGAATACATACCTGTTGAATCGGAACATGCAGCCATGAGTGCCTGTATAGGAGCAGCTGCAACAGGTGCAAGAACTTTTACTTCTACAGCTGCTCAGGGATTACTTCTTATGTATGAAAACCTCTTTATAGCCTCTGCCTTCAGACTCCCCATTGTAATGGTTATTGCCAATCGCTCCATTTCTGCTCCTATAAGCATATGGAACGATCATTCAGATGTAATGACAATGAGAGATTCAGGATGGATAACCACTTTTGCCGAAAATGGACAGGAAGCTGTAGATCTTATTTATCACGCTTATAGAGTTGCTGAAAAAGCCCTACTTCCAGTTGCGGTAAATATAGACGGATTTACCCTTTCTCATGTTATAGAGCCCATTGAGCTTTTAGATCAGGACCTTGTTGATAAATATGTCCCTCCTCTTCGCATGAAATATAAACTTGATCCTAAGAACCCTATTACCATAGGAGCAATTGGAATTCCTGAAATATATACAGAAGCTAAAAAAGCCCAAGACGAAGCTTTAAAAGCATCCTACAGAATAATAGTAAATGCCTGGAAGGAATTTGAAAAAATTACCGGAAGAAAGTATCAGCCTGTTGAAACTTATAAAATGGAAGATGCAGAGGTTGCTCTTATTATAATGGGAAGCCTTGCTGAAACGGCTATGAATGCTGTTGACCTTCTAAGAGAAAAAGGTAAAAAAGTGGGACTTTTAAGGTTCAGACTCTGGAGACCCTTCCCTCTAAAAGATTTTCTTAAGGCTATAGGCAAGGTAAAAGCTTTAGGTGTTATTGACAGAGCTGTAAGTCATGGTGCAACTGGTGGACCTGTAGGAATTGAAGTTCGTTCAGCCCTTTATCAGTCAAACAAAAGACCAAAAGTAGTAAACTTCATAGCTGGGCTTTCCGGAAGAGATGTAACAGTTGAGGACTTTGTTGAACTTTTTGAAAGAACCTATGAAGCTATAAGTAAAAAGCCAAAATTCTCTTATGAAATTTACGGAGTAAAGGAGTAGAGCTATGAGACCAGAATTGAAAAAATTTAAAGGTTTTACTTTAAAAAACTTACCTGAATATGACGGGTTTGCTTCAGGTCACAGAGCCTGCCAGGGATGCGGAACAGTTTTACCACTTAAACTTGCTTTGAAAGCATTGGGGCCAAATACAATTGCAGTCTCAGCAACTGGCTGTATGGAAATTATCTCAAGTCCTTTTCCTTATACTTCATGGAAGGTTCCCTGGATACATGTCGCCTTTGAAAATTCAGCTTCAGTTGCTTCAGGTATTGAAGCCGCAATAAAAGCTCTAAAAAGAAAAGGAAAGATTTCAAAAAAGCAGAAAATAAATGTGGTTGTTTTTGCAGGAGATGGAGCAACCTTTGATATAGGACTTCAATTTCTTTCAGGAGCTTTAGAAAGGGGACACGATTTTATTTATATTTGCCTTGATAATGAAGCTTATATGAATACGGGTGTTCAGAGGTCAGGAGCAACTCCCTATGGAGCCCATACCACTACAAGTCCCGGAGGAAAAGTCGTTAAAGGTAATATTACCTGGAAAAAAAATATTATGGGAATAGTTGTTGCCCACAATATTCCTTATGCAGCAACAGCAAGTCCAGCTTATCCCACAGATCTTATGAATAAAGTTAAAAAAGCTTCTCTAATAAACGGACCTTCCTTTATTCATGTATTTTCTCCCTGTCCAACAGGTTGGGGATGTAAAAGTGAAGATAGCATTTTAACAGCTAAACTGGCTGTAGAAACCCGTATCTTTCCTTTGTATGAAGTAATAGATGGAAAATATATTCTTAATAGAAAGATTGATAAACCGAAACCCATTGAGGAGTATTTAAAGCTTCATAGAAGATTTAGACACTTAACACCCGAGCAGATAGAATATATTAAAAAACGCGTTGATGAGGAATATGAAAAGATAGTTAAGCTTTCTGAATGCTTTGGATTAGAATCCTAATTTCTTGACGCTTTTCAATAATAAGTTATATTTAAATTGATTTTTTGCGGGCGTAGCTCAGCCTGGTAGAGCGACAGCTTGCCATGCTGTAGGTCGCGGGTTCGAATCCCGTCGCCCGCTCTTTAATTTAATTGTCTGAGGTTCTAAAATGAAAATAACTTTTTATGGACATTCCTGTTTTAAAATTGTTACTGAAGAAGAGAAAAAAATTCTTATAGATCCCTGGATAAGCAACCCTTCTGCTCCAAAAGATATTGATCTTGGCCCCTATGACTTTATTTTAATAACTCATGCTCACGGAGATCATTTGGGAGACACTCTTAAACTTGCAAGAACTTCTGTTACAGAAGTAATTGCTATTCATGAAATACAGCAATATTTACTCCAACAGGGAATTCCTAAAGCAACAGGAATGAACATAGGTGGAACCTATAGGGTTAACAATCTAAAATTCACCATGGTACCTGCCTTACATAGCTCTTCCTTTCCTGATGGAAGTTACGGAGGAGATCCTTGCGGATTTGTAATTACCTTAGAAAATGGTGTCTCAATATACCACGCAGGAGATACTGGACTTTTCTATGATATGAAATTAATTGGAGAACTTTATTCTCCAAAAATTGCTATTCTTCCCATTGGTGATCATTATGTAATGGGGCCAAAGGAGGCAGCAAAGGCATGCGAACTTATAAGACCAGAAATAGTAATACCTATGCATTATGGCACCTTTCCGATTCTTACAGGAGATATAGGAACTTTTGAAAAAGAACTTAAGAATTATAATCTTTCTATAACTATCATCGTTCCTAAAATTGGAGAAGAAATAATTCTTTAATTCCTATGCCATTCTTGCTTTCTATTTCAGGATATCATAATGCGGGCAAAACTACCCTTGCCCTTTCTTTAAGTAAGGCTCTTAGAGATAGAGGATACAAAATCGCGGTGGTTAAATCTTCCAAAGAAAAAAATATTTTTACAGACACACCACAAAAGGATACATGGCTTTATAGAGAAGCTGGAATACCTTTAGTTGGTTTTTTCCAGGAAAACCTGTTTACCCTTTACTTAAATCCTGAAAATATCAATCTTTCTTCTTTTAAAGACTGGCATACTTTCTTTTTATCTCTCTTCTGGAATTTTAATCTGGTTATTTTAGAGGGGTTTAAAGGTTTTGACATGATTCATAAGTTGTGGGTTGTAAAAGAAAGTAATGAGGATTTAAAAAAAATAAAGGCTGAACTTAAAAATTTGCTTGGTTTTGTAGTAAAGGATGAGGAAAAAATCTGGGAAAATCTTTATCCTGAGGAAAAATTTTTTTCTTTTAATAAGATAGATATTCTTGCAAACTTTGTTGAAGAACTTATAAAAAGGTATGAACCAAGAGCTTTGCTTAAAGTAAATGGCAAGAAAATTCCTATGAAAAATTTTGTTGAAGATATTCTTGTTTATCCTTTATTGGGATTTGTTAGGGCTTTAAAGGGAGTGCCTGAAAAAATTGAAGATATAGAAATTAAAATTAAATTAAATAAAGAACTTGACAAAGAAGATATTTAATTTATATTTGTAAACACGACATAAGAGGGGGAAAGATAAGGGCCGGTAACTCAGCCTGGCAGAGTACCAGCCTTTTAAGCTGGGAGTCGTAGGTTCGAATCCTACCCGGCCCATATTTAAAAAAAGTTGCCCCCATCGTCTAGCCAGGTCCAGGACACCGGCCTTTCACGCCGGCGACAGGGGTTCAAATCCCCTTGGGGGCGCTTTTTTCTATTTTTCTAAAATCCCTTTTTAGTTTATGAAGCCTAAAGATCTTGCAGTAGTTCTTTTAAGTGCTGGAATGGATAGTGCAGTTTGTGCAAGTGTTGCCTCCCAGAACAATCGCTTAGCATTTCTTCACTTTCAATATGGGCAAAAAGCCAAAGATAAAGAACTTGAATGTTTTCATAAACTTGTAGAATTCTTTAAACCAGAAAAAACGCAAATAGTTTATCTTTCTTTTTTAAAAGAATTTGGGGGGTCAAGCCTTGTTTCCAATGAGATGGAAATTCCAGAAAAAGAAGAATCTGGAATTCCATCCACTTATGTTCCTTTCAGAAACGGGATATTTTTGAGTATTGCTGCGGCATGGGCAGAAATCATAGGGGCAAAAAAAATATTCATAGGGGTAAATGAAGTAGACTTTTCCGGTTATCCTGACTGCAGAAGAGAATTCATAGAGGTATTCAATCAGGCTATAGATAAAGGAACAAAACCTGATACACATATTAAAATAGAAACACCCATAATAGGACTTACCAAAAAAGAAATTGTTGAGCTTGGAGTGAAACTCGGAACCCCGTTTCATCTTACCTGGTCCTGTTATAGAGGCGGAGCTAAAGCCTGCGGAAGATGTGAATCCTGTAAACTTAGACTCAAAGCCTTTAAAGAAGCCGGAATTCCCGATCCTATACTTTACGAAAATGTTTGAATGTAAAAGGTGTGGTTCTTGCTGCCAGGGTGAAAGCACAATAAGTCTTTCAGAAGAAGAAATCATAAAAATTGCCGAATTTCTGAAACTCCCTAAAACTAAGTTTTTAGAAAGATATACTGTTAAAAAAGGAAAATTTAGAATAGAGCTTAAAGTTAAGGATGGTTTTTGTATATTTTTTGATGAAAAAGAAAAAATCTGTAAAATCCATCCTGTAAAGCCAGAAAAATGCAAAGAATGGCCTTTGGTATCCTCTATTTTTAAAGATAAAGATTCTTTTGAAATTATTAAATCCTTCTGTCCAGCATTAAGAGATTTTAGTTGGGAACAATTAAAATCTTTTAAAAACTTGCATAAATAAAAAAATGTTTTAAACTTATAAAAAAATTAAAAGGAGGAAAGATATAATGAATGAGGAAAAACTGAGATTTTACAAAAGTCTTGGATTAAAGTTAACCCCTCAAAGACTTGCCATTTTGGAGTATCTTGAAAACAATAGATCCCACCCTTCTGCTGAAGACATTTACAATGCTTTAAAACCCCGTTTCCCGAGTATGTCATTTGCCACAGTTTATAATACGCTGGAAGTGCTTGCAGAAAAAGGATTAGTTAAAGAGATAAGTGTTGAGAGCACAAGAAAGAGATTTGATGCCTTTACCCATCCCCATCATCATTTCTTCTGTAAAAACTGCAGAAAAGTTATAGATATTGAAAATATTAAAAACAATTTAAAAGCCCCTGAGGAAATAAGAGATTGTGAAGTTACCGAATATCACATTGTTTTTTATGGCTTTTGTCCTGAATGTAAGCAAAAGCAACAGTAATACTTATCTTGACAAAAAATAAAATTTATATTATTTTATTAGGTTGCGGAGAATTAGGGGCCCGTAGCTCAGCTGGTTAGAGCCACCGGCTCATAACCGGAAGGTCCCAGGTTCGAATCCTGGCGGGCCCATTAAAAAATATATGTCTCTTTTAGTAAAAGACTTTTATAATTTTTTAGAAACTTTAGCGCCTCTTCAAATAGCAGAAATCCAAGATAATAACGGATTACAAATAGGTTCTTTTCTAACTCCAGTATCAGGAGTGCTTTTAACTGTGGATGTATCAAAAGAAACTATTTCTTATGCTTTAAATAAAAAATTAAATCTTATTATAAGTCATCATCCTCTTATTTACAAACCAATTACAAGTATTATTAAAGAAGATTATAAAGGAAATCTGATACATTTTTTAATAAAAGAAAATCTGAACCTTATCTCCTGGCATACTCCCCTTGATAAAATCTCTGATGGAGTCTCTGAGGCATTTATAAAGGCTCTCAATCTTGAAGGTTCTGACTTTATTTTAAAAGAAAAAAATGAAAATTTTGGCTTAGGAAGGGTTGTATACTTAAAAAAATCTATTAAACTGCAAGATTTAGCAAAAAAAATTGGTGATCTTATTGATAGTTGGGTTATGGTGGTGGGAGATTTAGAAACAGAGATAGATTCTTTTGGATTCTGCGGAGGATCAGGAGCTTTTTTAAAAGAAAAACTTAAAGACCTGGGTATAAAAACCCTAATCACATCTGATGTAAAATATCACACCGCCTATGAGGCTTTTGAGGAAGGATTTAATTTTATTATTATAGATCACGGAATTTCTGAAAGTTTTATACTCCCCTTTCTAAAAGAAAAACTTTTAGAATTCATAAATTCTAAAAATACTGAAATACCTGTAGAAAT
>DAIQAS010000002.1:0-38655 GCA_036781525.1 Thermodesulfobacterium sp.
AGGTATAGTTGAGGGATGTCAGATTTCGGAATGTGCTCTTCTTGGAGGAGAAACTGCTGAGATGCCAGGTATGTATGCTCCTGGAGAATATGATTGTGCAGGATTTGTTGTTGGCATTGTGGAAAGAGATAAAATTATAGACGGGTCAAGTATATCTATTGGTGATGTCATTTTAGGAATACCCTCAAGTGGTCTTCACAGCAACGGATTTTCTCTGGTAAGAAAAATTCTTTTTGAAGAAAACAAATTCAAATTAGACTATATTTCTGAAGAAATAGGAAAACCTATAGGAGAAGAAATTTTAATCCCTACAAAAATTTATGCTCCTATTGTTAAAACCATGGTTAATAGAGATCTTGAAATAAAAGGCTTTGTTAACATTACAGGAGGAGGATTTATAGACAATATCCCAAGAATTCTTCCTAAGAATTGTAAAGCAGTTATTGAAAAGGAAACCTGGAAGATGCCACCTATTTTTTCTTTTCTTCAGAAATTAGGAAATATTTCTGAAGAAGAAATGTTTAGGGTATTTAATTGTGGAATAGGATTTATTATTGTGGTTGATGAAAAAATTTCAGAGGATGTTCAAAATATGATTACAGCCTTAGGTGAGAAGTGTTATGTGATTGGATATATTGATAAAAGAGAAAAAAATGAAAAACAAGTAGTGTTTGTGTAGAGGGCAATAAATGTATTTTCAGGATGTAATAGCAACTCTTAACAAATTTTGGGCAGAAAAAGGATGTGTCATTTTACAGCCTTATGATATGGAAGTAGGAGCAGGAACTTTTCATCCTGCTACTTTTTTAAGAGCCCTTGGTCCTGAGCCATTTTCAGCAGCCTATGTAGAACCCTGTAGAAGGCCTACAGATGGAAGATATGGGGAAAACCCTAATAGACTTCAACACTATTATCAGTATCAGGTTATTATTAAACCATCTCCTGATGATATTCAAAATATATACCTTGAAAGTTTAAAAGCTTTAGGAATAGATCCAAGAGAACATGATATAAGATTTGTAGAAGACGATTGGGAATCCCCTACCCTTGGTGCATGGGGACTTGGATGGGAGGTATGGCTTGATGGGATGGAAATTACTCAATTTACTTATTTTCAACAGATAGGAGGTTTTGATTGTAATCCTGTTACAGTTGAAATTACTTACGGTCTTGAAAGAATTACCATGTATCTTCAGGAAGTGGAAAATGTTTTTGATATAAAGTGGAATGAGAAGATAACTTACAGAGATATACATTTTAGAGGAGAGGTCGAATATTCCATATACAATTTTGAAGAGGCAGATGTGAATCTTTTAAGAGATCTTTTTGAAAAGTTTGAAAAAGAAGCTAATAGACTTTTAGAACGCGGACTTGTTTTACCAGGCTATGACTTTGTAATAAAGTGTTCCCATGTGTTTAATTTACTTGATGCAAGGGGAGTCCTTTCTCCTATTGAAAGAGCTAATTATATAGGTAGAGTCAGAGGAATGGCTAAAAAGACAGCCGAAAAATGGTTGGAAAGTAAGGGATATTAAGATGGGAAAAAATTTACTTTGGGAAATTGGAACCGAAGAACTTCCTGCAAGGTTTATTGTTCCAGCCCTTGAGAGCTTAAAAAATCTTACAGAAAAGAAACTAAAAGAAAATCATCTTTCTTTTGAAGAAATAAAAACTGCAGGCACCTTAAGAAGACTCGTTCTTTTTGTTAAAAATCTTTCAGAAAAACAGGAAGAAAAAGAAGAAGAAATCCTTGGTCCATCAAAAAAAGTAGGAATTGATAAGGAGGGAAACTATACTCAGGCAGTTATAGGATTTGCTAAAAAATTTGGTGTCACTCCTGAGGAGCTTAGTATTAAAAAAACCGAAAAAGGAGAATATTTTTGTTTAAAAAGAATTATTCCAGGTAAAGAAACCAAAGAACTTCTTCCTCACATTCTTTTAAATATCTTACAAAATATCTATTTTCCTAAGTCTATGAGATGGGGTTCTTATAAAATAAGATTTGCAAGACCTATACGATGGATGTTGTGTATTTTTGGAAAGGAAATAATTCCAATAGAAATAGCAAATATTTCTGCATCTAATTTTACCGTAGGGCATCGCTTCTTATCAAAAAGATCTATTAAGATTTCTGAAGCCAAGTGGAATATTTATGAAAAAAAATTAGAAAAGAATTTCGTAATTGTTGATCCCGAAAAAAGACTTCAAAAAACAAAAGAAGAAATTATACGGGTTTCTGAAAAATTTGGCATTCCTGAAATAGAAGAGGATTTATTAGAAGAAAATGCTAATTTAGTGGAATATCCCTTTCCTATTATCGGAGAATTTTCCAAAGAATTTTTAGAACTTCCTGAACCCCTTATTATTACAGCATTAAAAGAGCATCAAAGATACATTTGTTTAAGAAATAAAAAGGGAAGACTGATAAATTATTTTGTAGCTATAAATAACAACTTCCCTAAAAATTTAGAAATACTTAAAAAAGGACACGAAAGAGTTACCAAAGCAAGGCTTGAAGATGCAAAATTCTATTTTGAAAAGGATTTAAAAGAACCTCTGGATAAGAAAGTAGAGAAACTGAAGGGGGTTGTTTATCATATAAAATGCGGAACTCTTTGGGATAAAACTCAGAGACTAATTGAGCTCGGAAAATACTTAGCTTCAAAAATAGATTCAAAATCGGATTTAAAAAAGATTCAAAGAGCATGTTTTTATGCTAAAGCTGATCTTGCCTCTGAAGTAGTTAGAGAGTTTACTTCTCTTCAAGGTATTATGGGAAGTATATATGCGGAGTATTTTGGAGAAAAAGATATAGCAAAAGCACTTTATGAACAGTATCTTCCTTTACCTCAGAATGAAACCTTACCTAAGACTTGGGAAGGAACAATACTTTCTTTAGCAGATAAAATTGATCACATTTCATCTCTTTTCGGGAGCGGAGAAAAACCTACTGGTGAAGCTGATCCTTATGGACTTAGAAGAGCAGCCTACGGGATTATAAAAATCCTTATAGGGAAAAATATATTTCTTGCTCTGGAAGAGATTTTCATTCAGAGTTTAAAAATTCTTGAAAATCAGGGATATTTAAAAGAAAAAGAAGTTTTGCCAGAAATTTTGGAATTTTTAAGAAAACGTTTAGAAGGTGAATTTCTAAATCAGGGTTTTGATAAGTTACTTATAGGTGTAGTGATAAATCTTCCGCTTGATCCCTTTGATTTATATTTAAGAATAAAAGCACTTAAAGATTTTCAGAATAGAAGAGATTTTATAGACCTCATTACCGGATTTAAGCGAGTTACTCAAATACTTAAAGGACTGGAAATAAGTAAACTTCCTAATTTAGACCCTTCACTTTTTAAGGAAAAGGAAGAAAAAGAATTACACCTAAAAGTAATAGAATTAACCCCTCATTTAAAAGAGTTACTTGAGAAAAAGGAATATATTCAATATTTAAATAAAATTCTTGAATTTAAGGATGTAATTGACAGGTTTTTTGAGAATGTTTTTGTTATGGTTGAAGATGAAAGGTTAAGAAAAAACAGACTCAAACTTCTTGCAGAGGTATCTTCTCTTTTTAATGCCTTTGGAGATTTAACTTTTCTCATATAGTAATTTTCAGTATAATTACTTAATATGCGTAGAATAATCATAGGGACTGCTGGTCATATAGATCATGGGAAAACAGCTTTAGTAAAAGCTTTAACTGGGATTGATACAGATCGGCTTAAAGAAGAAAAAGAGAGAGGAATAACTATTGATATAGGATTTGCTAACTTAGTTCTTCCTTCGGGAACACTTGCCGGAATTGTCGATGTTCCAGGACATGAAAAGTTTATTAGAAATATGGTTGCTGGAGCAACTGGTATAGATTTAGTGATTCTGGTAATTGCGGCAGATGAGGGAATTATGCCTCAAACACAAGAACATTTAGAGATATGCGAACTTCTCGGAATAAAAGACGGTGTAGTGGTAATTACAAAGATAGATCTTGTTGAAAAGGAATGGTTAGAATTAGTAAGAGAAGAAGTTGAAAATTATTTGAAAGAAACATTTTTAAAAAATGCCCCTATTGTTTATTTTTCCGCTGTCACAGGAGAAGGAAAAGAAGACCTTCTAAAAATACTTGATGAGAAGGCATCTCAAATTGTTATGAAACCAGAAGATCAGCCTTTTAGATTGCCTGTAGATGGAGTTTTTACCATCAAAGGCTTTGGAACTGTAGTAAGAGGAACTGCTATTTCAGGAAAGGTAAGTCTTAATCAAGTATTAAAGATTTATCCTAAAGAAATTGAAACTAAAGTGAGAAATATCCAGGTTCATGGAAAAAATGTAGAAACTGCTTACGCTGGAATGAGAACAGCTTTAAATCTTCATGGAGTGGGAAAGGATGATGTAGAAAGAGGAGATGTAGTCGCAGATCCTGGGGTCTTAAAACCTTCTCAATGGCTTGATATTAAAGTTAAAGCACTAAAAAGAGTAAAACCACCTATTAGAAATTTTGAAAATTTTCTTTTTTATGTTGGAACTTCAGAAGTTTTAGGAAAAATTATTCTCTTTGGAAAAGATCATTTAGAGCCAGGAGAAACTGATGTAGCTCAGATATTTCTCCAAAAGCCTGTTACAGTATGGAGAGGAGATAGGTTTATTCTGAGAAGAGCATCTACTAATACTACAGTGGGAGGCGGAGAAATAATTAATCCAATATCTCATAGAAGGAAAAGAACTAAACCATGGGAGAGGAAAGAACTTGAGTTTCTTACTCAAGCAAATTCTCAAAAGATTGCAAAGTATTATATAGAAAAAAGAAATTTTTTAGGCATTTCTGATAAAGATTTACAGCTTCTTATCTCTATTTTCGGTGAAAAGTTTAAAAGTTTAATTAAAGATCTTTCTCAGGATATAATAGAACTAAAGGAAGGAGAAAATGTTTTGTATTTTTCCAAAAGTGCAGAAGAAAAACTCAGTGATAAAATTATTGAGGTGCTTAAAAAGTATCATGAAAACAACCCTTTTAGTCCCGGATTAACTAAGGAACTTTTAAAAAGCAGAATTTCTTCCTTCATTCCTGATGTTTTTTTAAATTACTTGATTGAAAAACTTGTCCAGAAAGGAGTTTTAAACAAAGAAAAAGAAATATTATCTCTTTCTGAATTTAAAAAAATAGATTTAACAGAAAGAGAAAATCTTAAAAAACAAATTGAAGAAAAATTCTTGAAAGAAGGATTAACTCCAAGAGATTTTGAAGAAATTCTTTTAGATTTTAGAGAAAAATATAAAGCTGTAAAAGAACTTTCGCAAACACTTTTAAGAGAAGGTATTCTTATAAAAGTTTCTGAAAAACTGGTTTACCATCAAAAGATAATTGATGAGGTAGAAAAGAAAGTAATAAGTTTTCTAAGCAAAAATAAAGAAATGTCAATTTCTGATTTTAGAAAATTACTTGGTTCGGAGGTAAGCAGAAAGTATTTAATTCCTCTTGCAGAATATCTTGATAAAAAAAAGATAACTTTAAGAATTGGAGATAAAAGAATTCTGAGAAAAAAGGTTTAACCTCTTTGTTTTTTTGTAGTTTTTTTCTTCTTAGTCTTCTTCTCTTTTTCTTTGCTAAGTTCGCTGAGTTTTTTAAGTCCTTTTAAAACCTCTTTATGAAATTTTTCTGGTTTATATCCTGTAAGAATTTCTATTACATCATCTATTGTTTCTACAGTATAGATATGAAATTTTCCTGCTTTAATATCTTCTAAGACATCTTCATCAAGAAGAATATTATCAAAATTTTTTGCAGGCACTATTACTCCTTGTTTTCCCGTAAAATTAGTGAGTTTACATACCCTATAAAACCCTTCTATTTTTTCCTTTATTCCTCCGACAGGCTGAATGTTACCAAATTGATCAATAGATCCCGTTACAGCTATATCTTGTCTTATAGGTATTTTAGAAATAGCTGAAAGGATAGCCATTAGCTCTGCTGCCGAAGCACTATCTCCCTCTACAGGTTCATATGCCTGTTCAAAGGTGAGTGTACAGGAAAGTTGTAAGGTGAAGTCTGAGCTGTATTTATTGTAAAGATATGAAGAAAGAATAAGCACACCCTTTGAATGGATAGGGCCACTCATATCTATTTCTCTTTCAATATTTATGATTCCTTTGCTTCCAGGAAAAACATTAGCTGTAATTCTTGAAGGCTTTCCAAAACTGTGGTCCCCAAGCATATAGACACTTAAGCCGTTAATTTGCCCTGGTTTTTTACCTTCTATATCTATTATTATTTTTCCTTCTTTTATAAGTTCTCTTATCTTTTCTTCTACCAGATTAATTCTAAATATCTTTTCTTTTAAAGCCTTTTTAATTTCTTCTCCAGTTATTACTTCATTTTTTGTGATTGTATTTGCTTCTCTTAACAGATCTATTATATTCTCCAAAACAATGCTTATCTTTTTTCTATCACCTGCCTGATACACAGCATATTTAAAAATTTCTGAAAGACCTGAAGAATCAAGCTCTTTTATATTTTCTTCTTTAATTATTTTCTTTATAATTTTAGGAAAGGCTTTAAGAACATCATCATTTATATCTATCACAGGATTAAATTCAGCTTTTATTTTAAAAAGTTCACTAAATTCTTTATCATAAAAACTTAGGAGATAATAAAGATAGGGATCTCCTATTAAAAATACTTTGGCTGAAAACGGAATTGGTTCAGGTAAAAGCCCTACATGAGGAACAGGTATTTCTTCTACCATTCCACCCATTAAATAAAGCTTTTTATGAAGAAGGGTCCTTTTTAGCAATACCCAGACATAAGGATTTTTAAGAACTTCCCATATATCCAAAACAAGGTAGCCTCCATTTATCTTATGAAGAGTTCCTGGGGCAAGACTTAAATGGTCAGCATAAAGAATTCCCATCTCAGCTCTATAGTTAATTTGCCCAAAAAGCCCCTTTAAAGTTGGAACTTTTTCATATATTACAGGTGCACCCTCAGTTTTCGTGTTATCTATTAAAACATTTACCCTAAAAATATTTAATGCTCTATTAATACTATTTTGAGCAATAACGTTTCCTTTAGCCTTTTCCCATTCAATAAAAAGGTGGATATTTTTAACTAATTCTTCTTTGACCTCAGAAATAAATTCTTGCACTGCTTTTATTTCTTTAAATTCTTCTTCCAGCTTTTCAAAAGCCTTATTTACCAGATTGGTTGCTATTTTCTTTCTTAACTTGAATAAATTTTCTCCAAAAGAACTATCAAGTTCGCGAAGTCTTCTCATATATTGTCTAAAAGTTGGTTCAAAAGCATTCAGATTTTTCTGATATTCTTCTCTTATTTGAGGATTTTCTAATAATTGCTCTTGAGGAACAGGAGTTTCTATTTTAAAAATTGGAAGTAATCTAACCCCTTCAGGACCAAAAAGGACCATTAAATTATACTTTTTTGCTTCTTCTATAAGTTCGTTTATTACTTTTTCCTTTTGAGAATCTATTTCTTTAGTAAGGGTAGTTAATTCCTCTTCATATTCTTTCCCTTCAAAGGCTTTAAAAGTTTCTCTTTTTAAAAACTCAAGAATTTCTTCTATATAATCTGCAAGTTTTCTTCCATAACCAGCAGGTAAAACTAAGGCTTTAGGACGATAGGAATCTTTAAAATTATTTACATAACATATATCAGGTGGTCTTTCTTTTGTAGGGGCTAATTCTTGAAGCCTTTTTAAGGTATATCTACTTCTTCCTATTCCATTTGGACCGCATACATATACATTGTAGCCGTCTTTATCAAGTTTAAGGGCAAGATCAAAAGCCTTTTCTAATCTTTCTTGCTGAAGAAAGATTTCTTCTTCTAAATATTCAGATGTTCCAGATGGAAAATTGAAAGTAAGATCTAAATTTTCAAAATCAAGTTTTTTCCAAGCCATTATAATTTAAAATTTAAAAAAACATTTATAAAAGACAAGGTTTTTGGTTGCAAATTTAGATAAAAAAAGTAAAATTTTTCTTTTGTGAAATTAAGCAAAAGGGGTTGAGTATATGAAAAAACATCCCATGACTCTGGCAGAAAAAATTTTAGCAGCAAAGCTAAAAAAAGATTATGTAGAACCTGGAGAACTTGTTGAAGTTCCTGTAGACTTAACTTTAGCCAATGATATAACAGGTCCCTTAGCTATAAAAATTTTTGAGTCTACAAAAATTGGTAAAGTTTTTGATCCCGAAAAAATTGTTCTTGTTATGGATCACTTTACTCCTAATAAGGATATAAAAAGTGCGGAACAAGTTAGAATTTGTAGAGAGTTTGCCAGAAAATATAAGATAGTTCATTATTATGAAGGTGGAGCTTGCGGGATTGAACATGCTCTTTTACCTGAACTTGGTCTTGTAGGTCCTGGAGATATTGTAATAGGAGCTGACAGTCATACATGCACTTATGGAGCTCTTGGGGCTTTTGCTACAGGTGTTGGTTCTACTGATCTGGCAGCTGCCTGGATAACTGGTAAAACCTGGTTCAAAGTTCCAGAAACTATTAAATTTGTTTATTATGGAAAACTTAACTCCTGGGTTACTGGGAAAGATTTAATTCTCTATACCATAGGGGATATAGGAGTTGATGGAGCGCTTTACAAAGCTATGGAATTTTCAGGTGAAGTTATAAAAAAACTATCCATGGCCGAGAGATTTACCATGGCAAATATGGCTATAGAAGCAGGAGGAAAGGTAGGTCTTATAGAACCTGATAAAAAAACTCTGGCATATATAAAGGAACGTTTTAAGAGAGAACCTCTTATTCTGAAGGCTGATAAAAAGGCTAAATATTCAGAAATAAGAGAATATGATGTTTCAAAAATAGATCCTGTTGTTGCCCTACCCCATCTTCCTTCCAATGTAAAACCTGTTAAAGAGCTTCCAAACAAAATTTTTATAGATCAAGTGGTAATTGGTTCCTGCACCAACGGAAGATTAGAAGATTTAGCAATAGCTGCCAAAATTTTAAAAAATCGTAAGGTGAATTCTAATGTAAGGTGTATAATAATTCCAGCAACCCCTAACATATATTATCAGGCTTTAAAAAGAGGATATATAAGGACCTTTATAGAAGCAGGAGCTATTGTATCACCTCCTACATGTGGACCATGTCTTGGCGGGCATATGGGAATTTTAGCAAAAGGTGAAAAAGCTGTAGCAACTACAAACAGAAACTTCGTTGGAAGAATGGGACATCCTGAAAGTGAAGTTTATCTTGCTGGACCAGCGGTAGCTGCTGCAAGTGCAGTACTTGGTTATATAGGAACGCCTGAAGAACTGGGTTTAGAAGAGGAGGATTAAGATGGAAAAAATTAAAGGAAAAGTTTGGAAATTTGGAGACAATATAGATACGGATGTGATTATTCCCGCAAGATATTTAAATACAACTGATCCAGAAGAGTTAGCCAAGCACTGTATGGAAGATGCAGATCCTGAATTTTCAAAAAAGGTAAAAAAGGGAGATATTATTGTTGCAGGAAGAAATTTTGGATGTGGTTCTTCCCGTGAGCATGCTCCAATTGCAATAAAAGCCTGTGGAATAGCTTGTGTAATTGCTGAAAGTTTTGCAAGAATTTTTTATAGAAATGCCTTTAACACAGGTCTTTTAATTTTAGAATGTCCTGAAGCGGTTAAAGATACAGATACAGGAGATGAGCTTGAGGTTTATCCAGAAGAAGGAAAGATTATAAATTTAACCAAAGGGAAAACATATTTCACTAAACCTCTACCTCCTTTTATGAAAGAAATACTTGAAGATGGAGGTTTAATTCCTCATATTATGAAAAAATTTAAGGTTAAATAAAAAATGGAAGTAAATGTAGATAAAGATAAGATAGATTTTTTCACACTTTGGAACATTATAAAAATATTAAGAAGTGAAAATGGTTGCCCATGGGATAAGAAACAAACTCCCCAAACTCTAAAGAAATATCTTATAGAAGAAGCCTACGAAGCATTTGAAGCTATAGAAAAGGAAAAACCAGAAGAAGTAAGAGAAGAATTAGGAGATCTCTTATTTCTTCTTCTTTTTGTTATTTTTCTTTATGAAGAAAAAAGCTTATTTACTCTAAAGGATTTATTATATTTTACAGCTCAAAAAATGATTCGTCGTCATCCTCATGTATTTGGAGAAGAAGTTGCTAAGAGTGCTGAAGAAGTGATTAGTAAATGGCAAAAAATAAAAAAGAAAGAAGGGAAAGAATCTTCCATTCTTGGTAACATTCCTAAGAGTATGCCTGCCCTACAAAGAGCTTTTAGATTGGGAGAAAGAGCAGGTAGAGTTGGCTTTGATTGGGAAAAAGCAGAAGATGTTTTTGAAAAGATTGAAGAAGAATTAAAAGAAATCAAAATGTCTCTTAAAACTTCTTCGGAGGAAAAATTAAAAGAAGAAATAGGAGATCTTTTATTTAGTGTAGCAAATCTTTCAAGAAAACTTAATATCAATCCTGAAGAAGCATTAAAAATTGCATTGAATAAATTTGAAAATCGATTCAAACTTCTCGAAAAGGAAGTAGAAAAGAAAGGTTTATCTTGGGGAAGTCTTAGTATTAAAGAACTTGATCAAATATGGGAGAGTATTAAAAATACACATGAATCAGAAAATTGTTGAAGTCAAAAATCTTTGGTTCTCTTATGAGAATCATCCAGTTCTTGAGAATATCAATTTAGAAGTAAAAAAAGGAGATTTTTTAGCTCTTATAGGACCCAATGGAGGAGGAAAAACAACTCTTATAAAATGTATTCTTGGTTTTTTAAAGCCTGACCGGGGAAAAGTTTTTCTCTGGGAAGAAGATATTAAATATTTTAAAAACTGGCATAAAATCGGGTATGTTTCTCAAAGAGCAGGAGACCTTATTGATCATTTAGTTCCCATTTCTGTTAAAGAATTTCTTTTATTACCTTTTAAATGGTATAAAAATACTTTTAAAGAAAGCTACTTAAATGAGCTTATAGAAAAATTTGGAATGCAAAATCTCCTGAATAAAAGGTTAGGAGAATTATCATATGGACAGCTTCAAAGGGCTTATATAGTAAGAGCTCTAATTTTAGAACCGGAACTTTTAATTCTCGATGAACCATCTGTTGGTTTGGATTTCTTTACTCAAGAGGTGTTTTATGAAACCCTTGCAGGGATTAATAAAAGAGGACTTACTATAGTTTTAGTAACTCATGAGACCTGGCTTTTAACTAAATGGGTTAATAAAGTTGCCTGTGTAAATCAAAAATTGTATTACCATGGAGATCATAAGAGTTTCTGCGAAATAGCTAAAAGTTTAGAATTCTTTTCAGATTATCATAAAATTGAACATACTCACTGGTAAAAATGGAACTTTTTTGGGAATCTTTCAAATTAGTTAAATGGGGTATTTTATCAGGAATAGTAATAGCAATATCAATTTCATTTACCTCTCCTTTTCTTATTCTTGCAAGAAATGCCCTTTTTCCTCACGCTTTAACTCATATATATTTTTTAGCCATAATTTTAGCTTCTTTGCTTTTGTATAAACTGCCTGATTTATTTTATTTTCCTTTTATAGTTGTTTTTACCCTTCTTTTTTCTTCGTTAATTTGGATTTTAAAGAGACGGATTAAGCTATACGAAGATACATCAGTTTCTATAATTGCCCACTTAGCTATGGGGCTTGCCTTAATTATAGCTGCAAAAACCTCTCAGTATGATGCCAGAGTTCTTTCCTATCTCTTCGGAAGTTTGGTGGGTATAACCTTAAAAGACTTTTTTGAAAGCCTAATAGTTCTCTTTTTTACTATAATTTTATTCTACAAATTCTATCCCTTATGGATAGCCCAAGTTACAGACAGAGAGGTTCCGGGACTTAATTTTAAAAATGCTAATTTAGCTTTTCTTATCTTGGTAACCCTACAGATAATAATAAGTGTAAAATTAATGGGTATTCTTTTAGTTTCTGTTTTATTCGTATTTTCAACTATTTTTGCTTTACAATTTATAAAAAGTTTTAAATTATTAATATTAACTATTGGTGTTTTAAATATTTTGGGAATTTTAAGTGGATCTACCATTTCTATCTTTTGGGATATTCCATTTTCAGGAGCTGTGGTTATATTTATGAGCTTGTATATTTTTATTTCTTTTTTGTGGAGTTTCAGAAAATGAAATTAATTGATACTCATGCACATTTAAATTTTCCGAGTTTTAAAAAGGATTTGGAAGAAACAATCAAGCGCGCAAGAGAAAACGGGATAATCCATGTTATAGTAGTAGGTATTGATCTTTCCACAAGCAAAGAAGCTTTAAAACTTGCAGAAACCTATCCTGATTTCATTTCTCCGGCTATAGGTTTCCATCCTCATGAAGTAAAGAAAATGAAAGATACAGATTATCAATTTTTAGAAAAAAATTTAGAAAAGATTTGTGCTATAGGAGAGATTGGGCTTGATTGGGTTAAGGAGTATTCACCCAAGGATGTTCAGATTAATCATTTTATAAAACAGCTTGAACTTGCTAAAAAATATAAAAAACCTGTTATTCTTCATTTAAGGGGCGATGATTCTTTCTGGAATGAAGCTTTAAATATTTTGAAGGACTATAATGGACTTAACCTTCTTTTTCATTGCTATACCTCTGATAAAAATATTGCTTCAAAGATACTTGATCTTGGAGGTCTTATTTCTATACCTGGGGTTGTTACTTTTGAAAAAGCTGAAAAATTAAAAGAAGCTGTTAAATTTATTCCTTTAGATAGACTTGTTTTGGAAACAGATAGTCCTTTTCTTGCTCCCCATCCTGTAAGAGGTAAAAGAAATGAACCAGCATTTTTAAAATATACGGCACAAAAAGTTGCAGAAATAAAAAATATGGAGCTTGAAAAAGTTGCAGAGATTACTACAAAAAATGCAGTAGATTTTTTTAATTTAAAATTCTTGAAGGAGGGGCTTTAATCTATGAAGCTTAAAAGAACCAATTATATAGGAGAGCTTACTAAGGATTTTATAGGCAAAGAGGTTATAGTTTCGGGTTGGGTTTTGAGAAGAAGAGATCACGGAGGTGTTATTTTTTTAGACTTAAGAGATAGAAGCGGGCTTTTACAGGTGGTTTTTGAAGAAGGACTTGATCCTGAGATACATGATTTAGCAGATTCTATAAGAATTGAATATGTAATAAGTGTAAAGGGAGTAATAAGAAAAAGACCTCCTGGAATGGAAAATCCAAAAATCCCTACTGGAGAGATTGAGCTTGTAGCAAGTGAAGTAGAAATTCTAAATACCTCTAAAACTCCTCCCTTCCCAATGGATGAAGATCTTTCTGAAGTTTCTGAAGCAGTGCGTTTAAAATATCGTTATTTAGAAATGAGAGCTTTGGATGGTTTAAAACCTTTTGTATTCAGACATCAGGTAAATCAAACTATCAGAGAATTTTTAAACAGTAAGGGTTTTTTAGAAATTGAAACTCCTTTTTTGACAAAAAGTACTCCTGAAGGAGCGAGAGATTATTTGGTCCCGAGTAGACTTTATCCAGGAAAGTTTTATGCCCTTCCTCAATCCCCTCAGCTTTTTAAACAAATTCTTATGGTTGCAGGAGTTGAGAAATATTATCAGATAGTAAGATGCTTCAGAGATGAAGATTTAAGAGCTGATCGTCAGCCTGAATTTACTCAGCTTGATCTTGAGATGTCTTTCGTGGAAGAAAATGATGTTATAACTCTTGTTGAAGAACTACTTGCTTATCTTTTTGAAAAAACTCTGAATCTTACTCTTCAAATCCCTTTTCCAAGGCTTTCCTATGAAGATGCATTAAAAAATTATGGAACAGATAGACCTGATCTTAGGTTTGATATGAAAT
The DNA here is from genome assembly GCA_036781525.1 of Thermodesulfobacterium sp. GTDB lineage: Bacteria > Desulfobacterota > Thermodesulfobacteria > Thermodesulfobacteriales > Thermodesulfobacteriaceae > Thermodesulfobacterium. The sequence continues at coordinate 13,835 of DAIQAS010000002.1, forward strand.
TAAAAGATCTCTCTTTTCTTTTTAAAGATACTTCTTTTAAAGTTTTCAGAGACGCCCTTGAGTCTGGAGGTGTAATTAAAGGGCTTAAAGCTCCGGCTAACTTTTCAAGAAAAGAACTCGATGATCTTACCAAATTTGCTCAAAATTTAGGGGCCAAAGGACTTGCTTGGATAAAATACAATAAGAATGCTCTCTCCTTTGAAGAAAAGTTTAGCTCTCCCATAGTAAAATTTTTTGATAGAACAATTTTAGAAAAGCTGGAAGGTATTTTTGATTCTTCAGATGATGTGGCCACCTTTTTCTTTGTAGCAGATAAAGAAGATTTAGCTAATACCGTATTAGCTGAACTTAGAGTTCACCTTGCAAAAAGTTTAAACCTTATTCCAGAAAATAAATTTATTTTTGTCTGGATAGTTGATTTCCCCTTATTTGAATGGGATGAAGAGGAGAATCGTCTGGTTTCCGTTCATCACCCATTTACTCATCCTAAGGAAGAAGATATACCGCTTCTTGATACAGAACCTTTAAAAGTTAGATCAAGAGCTTATGATATAGTTCTTAACGGAGTAGAAATAGGAGGAGGAAGTATTCGTATTCATAAAAGAGAACTTCAAGAAAAGATTTTTAATCTTTTAAATATAAGTCCTGAAGAGGCACAGGAAAAATTTGATTTTCTACTCAATGCTCTTGAATACGGTGCTCCACCACATGGAGGCATTGCTTTTGGACTTGACCGTTTGATTATGCTTATGCTTGGTAAAAAAAGTATAAGAGAAGTTATACCTTTTCCAAAAACACAGAGAGCTCAGTGTCTCCTTACAGGTGCTCCTTCAGAAGTAAAAATTGAACAAATTTTAGAATTGCACCTTCTTCCTGGCTGGGAAAAGAAAAAAGAAAAACCTTAGATTATATGGAATTTTTTCTTGAAGGAGCGCTTAAAGGATTAAGTAAATGGTTAAGATTTCTTGGATATAAAACTGAGATTTGTAAGGGAAAAATAACAAGAGAAGAAATACTTAAACATAAAGATAAAATTTTTCTTACAACAAGTCCATCAACTGCAGAACTTCTTGAAAAATTCGGAGTTAAATATTTAGTTCTTCCAAGAGAAAGTTTAAGAGCACAACTTATAACGGTTATTAATAAGCTGAATTTGGATCCAGAACTAAAGCTTAATATATGTAGTATTTGTGGAGAAGAACTAAAGCCTGTTAAAAAAGAAGATTTTAAAGATCTTATCCCTCCAAAAGTATATGACTTTTATAACGAGTTTAATTACTGTCCTAAATGTAGAAAACTTTACTGGGAAGGCGATCACATAAAAAGACTTAAAGAAAAATTAAAGAGGTTAATCGGATAAAAAATGAATAAAAACGATTTAGAAAAATTAAATAGGCAAATAAAAAGATGTAAAAAATGCGAACTATGGAAATTCAGAAATAATGCCGTTCCTGGTGAAGGTCCTATAGAGGCAAAAATTATGATTTTAGGTCAGGCTCCTGGTGTTCAGGAAGACAAGACAGGAAGACCTTTTGTTGGTCCTGCAGGTAAACTTTTAAACTCACTTCTTGATATGGCTGGTTTAGAAAGGGAAAAAGTGTTTATAACCTCGCCTCTTAAATGTCTTCCTCAGCCACCGATTAACAGAAAGCCAAAAAAGAATGAAATTGAGGCCTGTTTGCCCTGGCTTAAAAAACAGATAGAAGTTATCAACCCTGATTTTTTTATCCTTCTTGGTGAGGTAGCTTTTTCAGTATTTTTTCCAGACAAGAAATTAAAGGATTTCAGGGGTAAATGTATAGAAAAGAATAATAAAAAATTCTTTGTTACCTATCATCCTGCTGCTGGATTAAGATTTCCGAAAATTAGAAAAATTTTAGAAGATGATTTTAAAAAATTAAAGGAGCTACTTTTTTAATCTTTGCAGTAAAAGATCAAGAATTTTTCCTGCATCTCCTATTAAAGAAAGATGTGCCATTTTAACAAGTGGAGCTTCTTTATCTGTATTTATAGCAATTATGAATTCAGAATTTTCCATTCCAACTGTATGTTGCAAGGCTCCTGAAATACCAAAGCCTATATAAACTTTTGGCTTAACTGTAACACCGCTTACTCCTATCATTCTTTCTTCTTCTACCCATCCTTCATAACATACTGGACGGGTTGCTCCTACCTCAGCTCCTAAAATCTCTGCAAGTTCAAAAAGTTTCTTAAATGTATCTTTATTTTTAAGTCCCCTACCCCCTGCAACTACTAATTTGGCTGTAGAAAGTTTAGAAGGTTTTTTCTTTGAGGGTATGAAATTTCTTACTCTAATTTTACTTTCCCAGCTAAAATCATCAGGAAATAACACTTCTCTAATTAAAGGTTCTTTTTCTTCATATTTTATGCTAAAAGCTCCTAAGGAGATGGTTGCCATAACGGGTAAAGTTTTAGAAGTGAGTTTGGCAATAATGTTATCTCCATATGTAGGTCTTGACATTATTATTTCTCCGTTTTTAACTTCGAGTTCATTTACATGAGCACAAAGTCCAGCCTGTAAAGCTCCTGCCAGTCTTGGTGCTAAAGAAGTTCCTATTTTAGTTGCAGGAAAGAAAAATCCATAGGGTTGAGAATTTTTAACTATATAGGTAAGCACTTTGCTATAAAGATCGTCTTTGAAGTCTTTTAAATTTTCATTTACTACAAACCATAATTCATCGGCTAAAGATTTTTTTATTTCTTCCAAATTTTTAATGTTTCCTAAAGTATCTGTTAAACAAACTAAAACAAGTTTTTTATCCAAGGCTTGTGCTATCTCTTTTAAAGGAGAAAGTATCTCTAAGCTGGAAATGTTTAGTTCTCCTCTATATATTTCTCCGAAAGCCAAAATATTTCCTTTGGGTAATTTCTCCAAATCTATCTTTTCAATCATTACAGCACCTCATTTAAGCTTTAATTAAACCCTTATCCTTAAAGACTTCTATTAGTTTTTCTACAAGCTCTTCGGGTTCTCCTTCTAAGATTAACCCCTTTTTTTCTATTTTCTTTTCTGTTACTTCTGTTACCTGTGTTGGAGAACCTTTGAGTCCCAATTTTTCATATTCAAGATTTAAATCTGATGCTTGCCAGACAATAGGTTCTATATTTTTTACTTCTAAAATTCTTTTTAGAGAAGGAGGTCTAATATACTCAAAAGCCGAAGAAGAGATAGAGCAAATTAAAGGGGCATCTATTTCTATTTCTTCTTCACCGTATTCAAACTCCCTTATAGCTACCCATTTATTATCTTCTACAAAGAGTTTTTTTACATTGGTAAGTGAGGGAATTCCTAATAAACTTGCGGTTTCTGGAGGAACTTGAGCTGTTTCTCCATCAATTGATTTTAAACCCATTAAGACAAGAGAAAAGGGAGATAATTTTTCGATAGCTTTTGCTAACACATAACTTGTTGCAAGAGTATCTGAACCAGCAAAAGCCCTGTCTGAAAGAAGAACCATCTGGTCAATTCCCAGAGAATAAGCATATTTTAAAAGTGGAATAACATTGGGAGGCCCCATTGAAATTACAACTGTTTCTATATTATAGGTATTTTTTAATCTAACAGCCATTTCCAATGCTACTCTATCGTTAGGATTTAAAATAAGTTCCATACTTTCTCTTTTTAAAGTATGAGTCTCTGGATCTACTTTAACACTTCCTGGCTCAGGAACTCCTTTTATGCAGACAATTATTTTTTCCATTTATTCCTCACCCTGTTATTTAAATTGTTTTAATAATTCTCTTGCTATAATATTTCTTTGGATCTCGTTTGTTCCTTCATAAATTTGGAGACACTTGGCGTCTCTGAAATATTTTTGTACTGGGTAGTCTCTCATATATCCAAATCCGCCCATCATCTGAATAGCTCTTTCAGTAACCCACATAGCAACATCTGTAGCAAAACACTTAGCCATGGAAGATGCGCCTGAAATATCTTTAGCGCCACTATCTATAAATTTAGTCGTGTTATAGAGCAAAGCTCTTGCTGCTTCTATTTTCATTGCCATATCTGCAAAGGTATGGCTTACTGCTTGAAAATTATAAATAGGCTGTCCAAATTGAATTCTTGATTTAGCATGTTTAAGAGAAACTTCCAGAGCAGCTTGAGCTATTCCAAGAGCTTGAGCTGCTGCACCACACCTTCCGAAATCTAAGGTTTTTAGTGCAACAATAAACCCCATTCCTTCTTTTCCAAGAAGTCTATCCTTAGGGATTTTGCAGTCGTTAAAAAAAAGTTCTGTAGTAACAGATGCTCTTAATCCAAGCTTCTTTTCTTTTTTCCCTACAGAAAAACCTGGATCACCCTTTTCTACAATAAATGCACTGGCACCTCTTGCACCTTTGGCAGGGTCAGTAAGAGCAATAACAATATAAATATCGGCTATTCCTCCGTTTGTAATCCATTGTTTAATACCGTTTAATATGTAAAACTCTCCCTCCTTTTTGGCAGTCGTTTTTATTGCAAAAGCATCACTTCCTGCCTGGGGTTCTGTAAGGGCAAAGGCACAAAGTTTTTTACCTTTAGCAATATCTGGCAAATATTTTTCCTTTTGTTCTTTGTTTCCAAAAAGAATTATAGGATAACAACCAAGAAAAGAGGCAGCATAAGTTGTTGATACCCCTCCACAATAATAAGAAAGTTTTTCCACTGCTAAGCACATTTCAAAATTACCCCATTCCAACCCTCCGAATTCCTTAGGAATAATTATTCCAAATAAATCAGCATCAGCTAAGGCTCTAATAGGTTTTTCATCATAAACTTCTCTCTCATCCCATTCCAAGGCATATGGCTTTATATATTCTTCTCCGATCTGTTTTATTAAATCAATTAGGATTTTTTGCTCTTCTGTTAAACTATATTGAATCATAGAAACTCCCTTAGGTCTATTTTTATAGGTTTAGATGAGTTATTTTACTCAAAAATTCTTTTTAAACAAGTAATTTAAGTTTATTTATCTTGGGGAAATAGATTAAATATATAACCAGAAAATTTAGATTCTTTTTTTTCTGTCGATACCTTGTTTTGGAACATTTGAGAACTTTGAAATGTATCATCCATAGTCCAGATTTTAATTAAATCAGGATTTTTCTTGGTATGTCTTTCAAACAGATATTTTATATGATCATCCATAGTAAAATAAAAGATCTGCCATCCACTTTTTTCTGCAAAATCTACAAGGGTATCAACCAGTTTTTCCCTTTTTTTCCAGTCTACATGTTGAAAGGCATCATCAAAAATCAAAAATCCAGACATGGAATTAAACAACCTTTGAATCATACCAATTCTGAGACCTACTAATACCTGTTCTTTTGCACCTGTGCTTAAATCTCTTAAACTAAAGTTAGTATATCCATCAGAAATTAAAATTTCTTCTCCTTCTATTTTGAACTCTTTATATTTAGCAGTAATTTTTTCTATAATACTTTTTATTTCATCTGAATTTAACACATCTTCTAACCAATTTTCTATATCTCTTTTTTCCTTTTCCATAATATTATTAACCAGATATCCACCTACAATTCTTGCCACAGAAGCTTTTAATTCTTTTTTCTTTTCTTCCTTTTTTTTATAAAGGCTGTTTATGAGTTCAGGCCAGGGAGTTGTAATGTCTTTGCCTGTAACTTGCGAAATTTTTGCTTTCAGACTTTGTAACTTTTCTTCTGTTTTATATTTTTTTTCTCTCATTTCTTTAATCTTTACTTCTATTTTATCAAGCAGTCCTTTTTGATAAACCAACCCAGGATCTTCTGTTATAAAATCTTCTTTTGTTACCTCCAAACCATTTAACTCTCCTTCCAATTTTCTAAGTTCCTCAATTTTAGTATTAATCTTTTGTTCCAAAGTCTTGACTGTTTTTTTCCAATTTTCACTTTCAACCTCGGTTTTTGTATATTCTATAAACCATGCACCTATTTCTTTTTCTAATCTATCTATTTCAGACTGAAGTTCTTTTATTTCATCCCTTAATTTTAGAATTTCAGTTTTAACGTCTTTTAATTTTTCTACTGATTTTTTTAAGTCTTCAAATCTTTCTTTGTCAAACTCTATTCCAGGAAACTCTTTTACATAATCTGTCTCATTAACATCAAGTTTTAGAAGAATATTTTCCAAGGATTTAAGTTCTTCTTCTTTTTTTCTTCTTTCCTGTTTGAGTTTGCTTAAATTTTCATAAAATTTTTCAGAAAGCTTTTCCCACTTCTCAGGAAAATATTCATCTACTACAGCGCATCCTAAAATTTTAAAGTTATCATTAATAATACGGTATAATACTTCACACTCGCTCTTTAGCTTATCAAGTGCCAAATTTTCTAATGTGGTCTTCTTTTCTTTTAAAGCATCAATCTGAAAAGAAAGAACTGAAAGGCTAACAAATTCCTGTCCTGTAAGTTCTTTAAATCTATTTTTTAATGTTTCAATTTCTTTAGACTTTAAAACATCTTTTGAGCTTTTGTAATACCTAAATAAAAAGTATAAAATTCCTGCTAAACCCAAAAAAACTCCTGGAATTGCCCAAATTAGACCTAAAAGTGGTAATAAGGATCCTAAAAGAATGAATAAAAGAGATAATATTAAAACAGAAATTTGTGGTTTTTCTAAGGGAGGATTTTCAATAAGCTGTGTATATGTATTACGAATTGATTCAAGATCGTTAAGGATAGCAATTTCTTTTTCCAGTTTTTTTGCTTTTTCTTTTTTATGTTCAAGTTCTTGTGCTTTTTCTTTCCATTTTTCAATATTTTTTTCAAGATTGCCTAATAGTTCTTCAGGATATTTTGTGTCAAGTTCAAATTTTAAAGCCTTTATTTTTTCTGATAACTTGTAGGCATAATATCCTCTTGCTTTAGTTTGCAATCTGAATTCTTCATACAGTTTTTCAAGAACCCCAGCCTCATTCTCAAGCTCATTTAGCTTTTTTTCTTTTTCTCTTAGCCTGAAACTTAAGTTGTTAAACTGTTCAAGTTTATTCTTTATAGAATCAATCTCTTGTTGAGATGGTAAGTCTTTAAGTTCATTTTTTATTTTTTCAATCTGATTGTAAAGTTTAAAGGCTCTATATCTTTTTGCTTTAATTTGAAGCTCTTTTTCCTTTTCAAGATGTTCTATTATCTTTTCAATTTCTTTTAGCTGCGCTGGATTATATTGAGAAACTATTTCTTCAATAAGCGCCTCAATACTTTTTATTTCTTCTTTTAGATTATAATAAAGCTTTCCTTCTCCAATTTTAGAAATATTTATTATTCCATCTTTAATCTGAACTGATTTTATAACTGGTGCAATTTTAGAAGTTATTTGAGTATAAAGATTATTTTGTGAAAAAAGTTTTACAAGACTATCTTTTGTTAAAGGATGATCTGAGTCAATGTTTACATCTCCGCTTTTAACTATAAGCAATCTGTGAATATTTGAGACAGGGAAAAATTTTTCGATTTTACCTTCTTTCATTATTTTCTGCCTTCTTCTTTTAGAAAAATCTGGTAAAAATTCCCGAATTAAACTTTGGTTATCCTGAAAGATTTCAACTCTGACCTTGCCCATAGCTGTAGAAAGATCTCTAAAGTCTTTCCAGTAATTAGCTTCTCTAAAAAGCGAATGAATTATAAACTCTACCATAAGAGTTTTCCCAGCTTCATTGGGACCATAGATACAGTTGATAAGTACTGGCTCACACTTAAACTCTTTAATAGGTCCGAGGTTTTTAACTGCAATTTCTTTTATACGCATATTTCATTTATTCAAAAAGTAGTCTTAACACCTCTTTTTTAACATCATCTTTACTTAAAGTCCCTTCTTCAAATTCCATTAATTCCAAATTTTCTAATTCATTTAAAATCTTTTTATAAAATTTTAGTCTTTCTTCAAAATCTTCTCCTTTGTAATCCTTAACTTCAAGTATCGGTTCATCTCCTACGAGAGTGATTTTCTTTTCTGATAAGAAATTTTTTATAAATTCATTAAGGTCTCGTTTATTTTGTGTATATCCGGTTATAAAAAGTCTTAATTTCACTTTCTTAAGACCATTATCTGAAAGCCCCCAAGAATTTATTCTTTCTTCTAAAGCACTTTTAACATACTCAATTTCATCTTCAAATGGATATATTATTAAACTTTCTGTAAAAAATATATAAGGTGTTTCTATAAATTCTCTTCTTACTTGAAGAGTAGTAGTATCAAAAACTATAAAACTGCGTTTTCCAGTTTCAGAACTATCAATAGGACAAGGGGATCCCGGATAATAAATTTTCCCATATTCAGTTGGTTTGTGTGTATGTCCCAAAAATACCTTTAAAAACCCGTATCTTTCTACAACATGAGCAGTTAAAGGAAAATAAAATCCTTCTTCATAAGGATTGAATTCATATCTTTTTGTTAAATAATCTCCGTGAGAAACTAAGACCAAGTTTTTAATTTTTTCATTATTAAAAAAATACTCTTCAAGGACTTCATCCATAGAACTTTTTTCTGGTATATAGGGAATAAACAAAAAATTTAAATTTCCTATGGATGTTACTTTTTCATCAGACTGGCTATTTACTATCTTCAAATTGGATGCTGTAAAAGATTTTATATCGAGATCTGGATCATGGTTTCCCGGAATTACATAAACATTTATATTGGGAAAAGCTTTAAGTATTTCATCAAAATCGCTGTAATCATTTATTTCTTTATCATAAAGATCACCTGCTATAATTAGATGATTAATATTTAACTTATTCAGCTTTTCAAAAAGAGACACTAATGTTTCCTTTCTTTCTGGAAAAGAAGGATGTAGATGACAATCTGCAGTTATAGCAACTTGCATTTTCAAAAATTTATTTAACCTCTACTTCTATTAAATGTCAACGTTTAAATTATTCATTCTTTGCCTTTTTATTAAATTATGAATATAATTTTTTAAAATAATAAAATTAGTTTACAGGAGGAGGGGAAAGATGGATAAAGGCGAATTTTTAAGAAAATTAAAGGAAAATCCTGAAGAAATAGATACTATTCTTTATAAGGCAGTTTTTGAAAATAAAGAACTTTTGAGTACTATCCAAGAAAGTTTAAAAGAATTAGGCTATAAAGGTTACTCTATTTATCCTTTATATAAAGAATTTTCAAAAAAATTTCTTGGTTTTACAGTTCCTGCAATAAATTTAAGAGGTATGACCTATGATGTGGCAAGAACTGTTTTCAGAGTTGCAAAAAGGCTTAAAGTTGGAGCACTTATTTTTGAAATTGCCAAATCTGAAATGGGTTATACAAGGCAATCACCCTTAGAATATGCAACTGTTATTCTTTCTGCAGGATTCAGAGAAAATTTTGATGGTCCTATTTTTATTCAGGGAGACCATTTTCAATTTAACAGAAAATCCTTTTTTACTAATCCAGAAAGAGAAAAAGAGAATATTAAAAATTTAATAAAAGATGCCATTTCAGCTCAGTTTTATAATATTGATATAGATGCATCAACTCTTGTCATACTTGAAAAAGAAAGCTTAGAAGAACAACAGAAATATAATTATGAAATTACTGCAGAGATGGCAGAATTTGTAAGATCTATAGAACCTGAAGGAATAACTGTAAACCTTGGTGGTGAAATAGGAGAAATTGGTGGACACAATAGTACTCCAGAAGAACTAAGAGCTTTTATGAATGGATTTAATAAAATTTTTAATGGAAAAGTGGGTATTTCAAAAATCAGTGTTCAAACAGGAACTGCTCATGGCGGAGTGGTTTTGCCAGACGGAAAAGTAGCAACTGTAAATCTTGATTTTAACACCTTAAAAACCCTTTCTAAAATTGCAAGGGAGGAGTTTGGATTAGCAGGTGCGGTTCAACATGGTGCTTCAACTCTTCCAGAAGACTACTTCCATTTATTTCCTGAATGTGAGTGTGTGGAAGTTCATCTGGCTACAGGCTTTCAGAACTTTATTTATGACCATCCTGCATTGCCGAAAGATTTTAAAGAAAAAATATACAGCTATTTAAAAAGCAATCTTAAAAATGAATGGAAAGAAGATATGACTGAGGCTCAATTTATTTATAAAACAAGAAAAAAGGGATTTGGAATTTTTAAAAAAGATTGGTGGGATCTACAAGAAGAAGTTAAAGAAAAAATTCTATCCGATATGGAGGGACTTTTTGAAAAAATATTTAAAGCTCTAAATGTGGTAAACACTCTTGATCTTGTCAAAACAAAGGTATTAGCTTTCTAAAATATTGAATTTTTAAGCTTTAGATGATATATTTCAACTCTATGAAGTCATTTAGAATTGAAGTAGCTTCTAAACCTTTCTTAGAAGATGCAATTGCATCCAAAATAAAAAAGAAAATCATCCAACATTTAAACATTCATTTAGATCAAGTTTATTTCATAAAAGTATATCTCGTAGAAGGGAATTTTTCTGAAAATATAATTAAAACTTTTGCAGAATCTGCTCTTTGTGATCCTATAATTCAAACATATAGTATTAATGAACCCATTTCCTTGAAATTAAATCTTTCTTTTGATTGGGCTTTAGAAATTGGTTATCTGCCTGGGGTTACTGATAACGAAGGAAAAACCGCTGAGGAAGCACTTGGTTATATTCTTGAAAGACCCCTTGATAATAACAAAGAAGGCGTTTATTTTGCTCGTCAATTCCTGATAAAAGGAAATATTTCTAAAGATATTGTTGAAAAAATTGCAAAAGAACTTCTTGCCAATGAACTTATAGAAAGATGGTTCATACTCTCAAGAGATGAGTTCTTGGAAAAAGGAGGAATTTCGTATTCTCCACCAAGAGTAACCGAATATTTTCCTCCTATAGTAGAAAGTTTTAATTTAAAAACCTTTTCAGATGAAGAACTTTTAAAACTTTCTCAAGAAAGATTATTAGCACTTAATATCAAAGAGATGAAAACAATACAGGAGTATTTTTCTAACCAAGAATTTATTGAAATCAGAAAAAGATACGGGCTAAATGAAGCTATTACTGATGTAGAACTTGAAAGTATTGCCCAGACCTGGTCTGAACACTGTAAACACAAAATATTTAATGCTAAAATCTTTTATAAAGATCTGGATACTGGGGAAGAAGTTATTATAGACAGTTTATTTAAAACTTATATTAAGCAAGCTACAGAGGAGATAAGAAAAGAAAAAGGAGAAAGGGATTTCTGTTTATCGGTTTTTACTGACAATGCAGGTGTTATAAAGCTTGATGATAAATGGGCACTTTCATTTAAAGTTGAAACTCACAACAGTCCTTCTGCTCTTGATCCTTACGGAGGTGCATTAACAGGTATTGTAGGAGTAAATAGAGATCCTCTGGGAACTGGTAAGGGATCTAAACTTATATTTAATACTGATGTTTTTTGTTTTGCACCTCCAGACTGGGATAAACCCCTTCCTCCAAGGATTTTACATCCAAGAAGAATTTTTGAAGGTGTAAGAGAAGGTGTTGAACATGGAGGAAATCAAAGCGGAATTCCTACAATTAACGGCTCTATAGTTTTTGATCCGCGTTATCTTGGAAAACCTTTGGTCTATTGTGGAACAGGTGGACTTTTACCTTTATATATTAATGATGAGCCAAGCTGGAAAAAAGGTGCAAAGCCTGGAGACTTAGTGGTAATGATAGGTGGTAAAGTAGGTAAAGATGGAATACATGGAGCTACATTTTCTTCTGAGGCCCTACATGAAGGTTCTCCTGCTACAGCAGTACAAATCGGAGATCCTATAACACAAAAAAAGATGGTGGACTTTTTATTAAAGGCTCGAGATGAAGGTTTATACAATTCTATTACAGATAATGGCGCAGGAGGACTTTCTTCTTCTGTTGGAGAAATGGCAAGAGAATCAGGAGGAGCTGAAATAGATTTATCTAAAGCTCCTTTGAAATATCCAGGACTTCGCCCCTGGGAAATCCTTCTTTCTGAAAGCCAAGAGAGAATGACCGTTGCTGTTCCTCCTGACAAAATTGAAAGATTTTTAAACTTAGCAAAAAAGATGGGAGTTTTGGCAACTGTTCTGGGTAAATTTACAGATTCCGGCTACTTTCATATCTTATACGATGGAAAAACCGTAGGGTTGTTGCCCTTGGATTTTCTTCATGAAGGAGTACCTCAACTTGAGTTATATGCTGAATGGAAATCTCCTAAATACCCTTTAAAACCAGAAGTAGTTCCTCCTGAAGATTACGGAGAAATTTTAAAAAAAATTCTCAAGTCTTATAATGTTTGCTCAAAAGAGTATGTAGTAACTCAGTATGATCACGAAGTTCAGGGAGGAAGTGTTATAAAACCTTTAACTGGTGCTGAAAATGACGGTCCAAGTGATGCAGCAGTTTTGAGATATGATCTTGAAAGCGAAAGCGGAATTGTTGTTGCACATGGAATTTGTCCTAAGTTTTCTGATTACGATACTTATTGGATGGTAGCTAACGCTATAGATGAAGGAATAAGAAATGCTGTTTGTGTAGGAGGAGACATAGAGTATATGGCCGGACTTGATAATTTTTGTTGGTGCGATCCTATTGAAAGTGAAAAAACACCAGATGGTAAATACAAACTTGCTCAGCTTGTAAGAGCAAATCAGGCATTATACACCTTTACCAAAGCCTATGGTGTTCCCTGTATTTCAGGAAAAGATTCCATGAAAAATGATTATTTAATGTCTCTCGGTCTTGATCCCGAAGGTGAAAATCCCTTTGGAGTGGGATCCATTCTTCCTGATGGAAGCCTTAAAATCTCCATCCCCCCTACTCTTTTATTTTCAGTTGTTGCAAAAATCCCTAAATACTATCTTGCTCAAACCATGGATGTTAAAGCTCCAGGAGATTTGATTTACATTTTAGGAATAACTAAGGATGAACTTGCAGGCTCAGAATATTTTAATCTTTTAGGAATAAAAGGAGGAAAAGTTCCCAAACCAGATCCACATCTTAATAAAAAGATTTACTTAAAATTAAGAGATGCTATCTATGCTGGTCTTATTGAATCTGCCCATGATCTTTCTGACGGAGGATTGGGAGTTTCTTTAGCTGAAAAGGCTTTTGCTGGAGGATATGGAATTTTTGCTGATCTTTCGGCAATTCCTTACGAAGGAGATATAAGGGAAGATTTTATTCTCTTTTCAGAAAGCGCAGGAAGAATTCTTGTTACTGTTAAAAAAGAAAAGAAAAGAGATTTTGAAGATCTAATGAAGGGCTTACCCTATTCTCTAATTGGTGAAGTGATAAAAGCCCCTGTTTTGGAAATAAAGGGTTTAGACGGCAAAACTATAATAAAGGAAAATATAAAAAAGCTTAAAAAAGTCTGGAAAGAACCGTTCAGTAATTGGTAAAAGGAGAAAATCTTATGAAAATAAGAACTTTATACTACCCTTCTAAAAACGCTGAGAAATATTTGCAAAGAATTATAAACAGAGTTGAAGAGTTCCCCAAAAATATAGAAAGAGAAGTGAGAAAGATAGGAAATAAAGTTAAAAAAGAAGGTGATAAAGCTTTAATTGAATATACTTACAAATTTGATGGAGTTTTTTTAGAAGAAAAGGAAATCAAAGTAACTAAAGAAGAAATTGAGAAAGCTTATAGAAATATCCCTTCTGAATTACTTTCAGCTATTAGATTAGCTATAAAAAAAGTTAAAAAATTTCATTCTCAAAGTCTTCCTCAATCTTGGTTTATGGATGAAGATTCAGAAATCATATTGGGTCAAATGGTAAAACCTGTCTCTGCAGCGGGACTCTACATTCCAGGGGGTAAAGGTGGAGAGACACCTCTTATTTCAACGGTTATTATGACTGCAATTCCTGCAAAAATAGCAGGAGTAAAAAATATTGTAATGGTTTCTCCTCCGAGAAAAGATAAAACTTTACATCCTGCTCTTCTTGTTGCTGCAAATGAAGCGGAAGTTGATGAGATATATAAAATAGGTGGTCCCTGGTCTATTTTTGCTTTAGCTTATGGAACAGAAACTTTACCTAAGGTCGATGTAATTTGTGGTCCGGGAAATATTTATGTAACTACTGCCAAAAAAATCGTTTCTTCCTTTGTTGGAATTGACATAGTAGCTGGCCCAAGTGAAGTATTAATTATTGCAGATGACACTTCTAATCCTGAGTTTATAACTTGGGATCTACTTGCTCAAGCTGAACATGATCCTATGAGTTTGTCTATTCTTATAACCACCTCTAAAAAAATAGCCAAAGAGGTTAAAAAATTACTCCCCGAAGCATTGAAAAAAGGTTTTAGAAGCGAAATTGCTAAAGAAGCTCTTTCAAAAAGAGGTAGCATTATAGTGGTAAAAGATTTAGAAACTGCTTTTTCCTTAGCTAATATTATTGCTCCTGAACATTTAGAAATAATGGTTAAAGAACCGATGGAGTATTTACCAATGGTAAGAAATGCAGGAGCTGTTTTTCTGGGTAATTTTACTCCAGAAGCAATGGGAGACTACATTGCAGGGCCAAATCATGTTTTGCCTACTATGGGATTTGCAAGATTTACCTCTTCACTTTCTGCAGAAAAATTTTTAAAGAAAATAAATTTTCTTAAATATTCACAAAAAGCTTTGGAAAAGGAGGCTAAAGAGGTTATAATTCTTGCTGAAGCAGAAAATCTCCCCTCTCATGCTGAAGCAGTTAGAGTAAGATTAAAAGGAGGGGGAACAAAATGAAGGAACTCTGCAACTATTTAGAATTTACAGAAGAAATTTTGGAAGATATTGATACTAAGGTTGAAAATTTAGGACCTTGTAAAATTCCCTCACCTTTAAAACTTCAATCACAATGTTTTGTCACAGATGAGGCAAGAGTTACGCTGAGGGTAAATTATAATTTTTTAAAAGAACAGCTCTCTCAAAACAGGGAAATTCCATCTTTAGAGCTTGCAGGTCCGAGACCTTATATATACTTTGACCCTTCTAAAGTAAAGGCAGGAATTGTTACTTGCGGAGGATTATGTCCAGGAATTAATGATGTAATTCGTTCTATTGTAATGACTTTATATTATTCTTACGGAGTTGACAAAATAATCGGGTTTAAATATGGGTTACAGGGATTTATACCAAAATATGGACATAATGTAATAGAATTGACTCCTGAAGTGGTAAAAGATATTCATACTATGGGTGGCACATTTCTTGGGACTTCTCGCGGACATCAGTCCATTGAAGAAATTGTAGATACTCTTGAAAGAATGAACATTCAAATTCTTTTTATGATAGGAGGAGATGGAACTTTTAGGGCTGCTCATAAAATAAAAGAAGAAATTACCAAAAGAAATCTCAAAATAGCTGTAGTAGCGGTCCCTAAAACTATAGACAATGACATCTGGCTTGTTTCAAAAACTTTTGGTTTTGACACTGCAGTTGAGCTTGCCTGTTATGCTATTAGATGTGCTCATACAGAAGCAATAGCAGTTCCAAACGGGATTGGATTGGTTAAATTAATGGGAAGGCATTCAGGTTTTATTGCTGCAGCTGCAACCCTTGCGACTAAAGAGGTTAATTTTTGTTTAATTCCCGAGATGGATTTTGATATAGAAGGTGAAAAAGGACTTCTTGCAGAACTCGAAAGAAGGTTAAAAAGTAGAAAACACGCAGTAATTGTAGTGGCAGAAGGAGCAGGACAAAAATATGTTCAGAAAGATCCTCCAGAATATGATGCCTCTGGGAATATTAAACTTGGAGATATTGGCAAATTTTTGAAAGAACGAATTGAAAAATATTTTAAAGAGAAAAATATAGAGATAGTAATAAGATATATAGATCCGAGCTATATTATAAGAAGTGTACCTGCTAATGTAGAAGATAGAATTTATTGTGGTTTCTTAGGTCAATATGCTGTTCACGCTGCTATGGCAGGAAAAACAGGAATAATGATAAGTTATCTTAATGACCAGTTCGTACATATTCCTATTAAAGAAGCAATAAAGAGAAGAAAGCAAATAAATTTACACAGTAGATTTTGGCTTTCCGTTTTGGAATCAACTGGACAAGGTTCTCTAAAGAATGAATAAAAAGGAGGAAAAAATTTTTATGAGAATAAAAAAAAGTGTTTTTTTGTTTTTAATAGCTTTAATTTTAACTTTTATTAATTTAAAAATTTCGCTTTCTGCAATCTCTTCTCAAACTTATGAAGAAATCAAAAAAGATTTTACTCCACTTTCTGCATTAGTTATAGGAATAGAAGATGGAAAAATAATTATAGACAAAGGCAAAGCTCAAGGAGTTAAGCCTAAGGACATTTTTGCTGTTTACAAAAGAGGAAAAAAGATTGTTCATCCAGAGACAGGAAAAACTTTAGGATTTTTAAAAGAATTGATTGGAAAAATTGAAATTGTTGATGTTGAAGAAAATTTTGCTACAGGAAGAGTAATATATCAAAAAGAAAATTTCCCTGTTCCAACTCCTGCTGAAAGATTTACAGATCTAAAAATTCTTATAATTTCTGAAGCTCAAACACCAGATGAAAATTTATTTTTGCTTTTAAAGAATACTTTACCGGAATCCACAGTTTTATTTGATCCGAATTTAAAATTAAAAGATCTATCTCCTCAATATATTCTTTCTCAGGGATATGATTTGGTTCTTGTTATAGAAGATGATGTAGTGAAAGTGTTAAATCAAAATTTAGACTTGATAAGATATTATGGAAGTTTAAGTTATAAAAAACACATACTACCCTCAACAATTACAACCACTACAAAGGTTTATAAACCCCCTACAACCGGTATTTTTTCAGTTAATCCTCCCACTATTTTAGGAAAAATGAAAGGAGAAGTTTTTCAAGCTGAATTTGCAGATATAGACAATGACAACACCCCTGAAATGGTCTATTTTAATTCTCAAGGGCTTTATATAGTAAAAATAAAAGGAGGACTTTTAGCTCAGTATACTCCTAAAACTGGTAAAATAGTTAACTTTTCTGTAGGTCCTTCTGGTTGGATAGCCATTAACATTTTTGATGAAAATGTAGGAATGAGAAGCGAAGTTTTAAGGTATACCCAACAGGGATTAAATCCAGTTGTTACCAATATAAACTTAATACTAAATTTTGTAGACTATACTGCACGGGGAATGAGGGATACTTTAATAGGACAAACCTTTGATCCAGAAAACTTTTTTGGCAAAGAGGTTTATATTCTTAAAAGAGAAAATGATCAATTAGTTTATGCAGCTCAGGTAAATGTTCCTCAAGATTATAAAAATATCGGAAGTGCTTTTGTTGATTTAGACGGAGACGGAAATGCCGAAATTATAAACTATCTTTCAGATGGAAGATTGGCAATATATAAAGATTCCAATATGGTCTGGACAACACCCTATCCTGTTGCTAATCACTTTTATGAAATAAAGCTTATTAAGGGTAAAAAGGGGCAAGAAGTAGTTAAAAGAATTGTATATCCTCTTATAACTCCAGTTTTAGCAGACATAAATAAAGATGGGAAATCGGAGATTCTTTTTGCTTCTGCAAATTTTCCTTTAGAAAATGTAAAAGGTGATTTAAAATTTATACCTCTTAACAGCGCTACTTCTCAAATATTTGTGCTTGGTTTTGAAGGAACTTATTTTTTTAGAAGTTTGTGGACCTCTCAAGCAGGTTTTATAACAGGATTAGGAATATTTGAAAACGGAATTTATTATACTTTAGTAAAAGGTAAATATCCAGGAGAAACAGAAAGCGAACTTTATTTAAGTATATTTTAAATTTTAAGGTTTTTCCACACTCACTACGGTATGAACATTACCTCTCGGATGAAAATCAGCTATAACTTTGAGTTTTTTAGGCTCAAGAAGACTCCACAGTGCATCAAATATTTCGTTAGTTGCTGCCTCATGAGAAATATATCTATTTCTAAATTTATTTAACCATAATTTGAGGGATCTCAATTCTACAATTTTGTCTTTAGGAATATAGGAAATTTTTATTACTGCGAAATCAGGATATCCAGATCTTGGGCAAAGACAAGTAAATTCTGGAAAGGTAATTTCTATAAGATAATCCCTATCAGGATAGGGATTATCCCAAGCCTCAAGCTGTGCTTCTTCTATAGCAATTTCTCCGTATTTCTTTTCATTCATATTTTTTAAATTTTAACAGGCTTGCAACAATTTACAATCTTATTTCTCTATCCATTGTTTAAGCTTCTCAAAAGCTGTTATTCTTGGGATATTAGTTTTCTCTTTTGGCCCTGGATTTTTCATATAAAAAGCATTAACAGGATATACTGTACCAAATTCTTTTCTATCTACAGCAATTTTACCCAATCTAACAAGATCCACAATAAGACCTGCTAAAGCCGGACTATCGTTTATTCTGCCATTTATAATTAATTCATCTATTGCATTATTAAAGCTTATGTATTCTATATGCATAGAAATAAATTTTTTGTCTCCCAAGGGTTCAAGAAAACCTGTAGGTTTTATAAAATGAGGAGCTTCATATCCTAAAATATCTTTTACGATACTTGATTTAGTATATTCTTTACTTTTATTTCTTTCTTTATCAGTAAGCGCTAAAAAGTCTGTATTACCTCCTATATTAAACTGCGCTACACTCTTCACGAATCTTCTTCTCTGTGCAAGATGAGCTAAAATATCTGCTGTTAAGGGAGTAGCTCCTGTAGCTCCGTCATCTCCAAATATTACTAAATTACATTCTTTTGCCAGTTCCACAAAAGATGAATCATTTGCGATAAGAGTGGGGATAGCATTAATAAAAGTTGCCCCTCCTTTTTCTCTGGCATAAAGAGCTGCAGCATAGGCATAAACTTGTGTGGCTGTAAGTCTTTCTTTTTGATTCTCTTCTATAGCTTTGATTAGCTCCTCTTTATTATTGAAAGGAACAAAAGATTCTGTAGTGCATACATTTACTATTACATCAGCTTGAAGAATTTTCCAATCGTTTACCAATTTTTCTATAGCCTCTTTAAGAGATAAATCATCTTCCAACCCCTCAGCTTCTATAGGTAAATTTCTTAAACTTCTCAAATGGATTCCCTTACTAATTTTTATCTCTTTTAATGTCTCTGAAATAGGGCCATTCCAGTAATTACCCACTACTTCATAAAGGGATTTATTAATTTTATTCTTATCTACATCATAACTGCCAACTATTTTTATTTCCTCAATTTTAATGGGCAAATTATTCCCAAAGGGGACTCCATAAGGCTCAATTTCTCCTTTTTTTATTCTTTCAAGTCCGATAGCAAAAATACTTGCTACATACCCTTGCCCCAGAAGTACTACCTTTACCATTTTAAATCATCACCTCCTTTCTTTTATTTCTCACAATTAATATCAAAGTTAATAAAACCCTTAAATTGGTTAAAATCGCAAGAAGAATAAATAATTCTAAAATTTTATTAAATATACAAAACAGCATAATTAAAAAGATCCTTTCATCTCTTTTACCCGGAATATATCTAATAAAAGGCACTACTTTATATGCATCTTCAAAAAAAGAAGCTTTATATCTTTCGGTGGAGTAACTTACCATTAAAGATCCAAAAATAGCAAAAGCTATAATCGTCCAAAATATATATGTGGGTTTAGCTATTATTGCTAAGGTGAGAACAAAGAAAAAGTCTATATATCTATCAAGCATAGAATCTATATACCCTCCGAGCTTACTTGTTCTCATAGAAGCTCGCGCTATTTCTCCATCTACTCCATCAAGTATAGAACTTATTTGATATAAAATTCCTGCAAGAGTAATACTTAGCCAGAGAGAGAGCACCGAGAGGATACCTAATAAAAAGGTTATTAAAGTGACTTGATTCGGAGTCAAATAATCTATCAAGTAATAACTAATTTGGGTAGAAATTTTCCTATTTATTAATCTGGAAATCCATCCGTCACCTGCATCTTTTACAGCATTTTTTATTAGAAAATATTTAGCCTTTATTACATCTTCTGGAGTATCTATATCCATCCAGAAATAACCATTAACTTCAGAAACTGGTATTTTAGCTTCTCTAATTATTTCGCTAAGCTCTACAACTTCTTTTTTTCTCACCAAATTTTCTGCAACTTCAAATATTTCAGGAGTTAAAATAAAAAAACCTGTGTCAAATCCTTGAAAAGAACTTAAATTCTTTCCAATTTCTTTTACTTTCTTATTCTCTATAATTACTTTTGTAGCTTCTTCTTTCTGTATATAAAACCCCTTTTTGTCAATAATCAGCCCTTCCTGTTTAATTGCCTCTTTTATAAATTTTTCTTCATAAAGATGATCACTCATTAAAAGGACAAACTTTTTCGAAACAAACCCTTTTGTAAGATAAAAGGAATAACCATTACCTCTCTCTGGATAAGGATTAATAATTAATTTATATTTAAAACCATTTTGCTTTAAAAACTTTTCATAATCTTCTTTATGTTGAGAGTTGGTAACCAAAATAAACTCTTCAATTCCACAATCTTTAAGGATTTTCAAGTTTCTGTAGATTATTTCTCTGCCAGCGATTTTAAGAAGTCCTTTTGGTTTTTTATGCTTTAGTCTTTTTATCCTTCTTCCAAGACCAGCTGCAAGAATTACCGCTTGCAAAAATCACCTCCATTGTAATATTTTTAAATTAAATAAAATTAAAAAGGTAAAATTTTGAAAAAAATTCTAAAAATAAGAAGTAATATAGAAATTAGGGGATATAATTAATTATATTTAATTTAAACATCATAAAATTAAATTCAAGGGAGATATTATATGCATTTAGAAAAGATATTAGAAAAAACCATAATGTTGACAAAAGAGGTTGGAGAAATTCTTAGAAAAAATTTTTATTATGATTTTAAAATTTATAAAAAAGATCAAACCGAGATAGTTACTGATGTAGATTACGAGATAGAAAAAAAACTGATTACAGATCTACAGAAAATTACTCCACATTTTGAAATAATAAGTGAAGAAAGTTATTCAAAAGAAAAGTTAAAAATCCTAAAAGATTTAAAATATTACTGGTTAATAGATCCTTTAGATGGGACGCTTAATTTTGTTCACAGGATACCATGGTTTGCAATTTCTATAGCTCTTATGGAAAAGGAAAACCCTATCTTGGGCATAGTATATAATCCAATGACTGAAGAATGTTTTTATGCTGTGAAAAATGATGGAGCCTATTTTAATAACTCATCCATCAAAGTTTCAAATGAAAGAAAAATAGAAAACTCACTTTTATGTACAAGCTTTCCAGGAGACTGTAAAAGAAAAGACTTTGAAAGGTGTTTTGTGCTTTTTAAAGAATTTAATTTTATTTCCCGAGGAGTTAGAAGATTTGGTTCAGCATCTTTAGATCTTGCTTATGTAGCTTGCGGTAAATATGATGGTTTCTGGGAGCCCTACTTAAAACCATGGGATACTGCTGCAGGAATACTTTTAGTAAAAGAAGCAGGAGGAAAAGTTACAGACTATTCCGGAAATTCATATAATCCCTTCTTGGAAACAATTGTAGCTTCAAATGGTCTGATTCATTCTGAAATGATAGAAATAATTTCCAAATATTATTAACCTAATTAAACTATTATTAAACTATTTTTTCCTCTTGCTTTTTTCCTTTTTTAGTTTTTCAGCCTCATATTTTATTTTAGCTAAAGATTCTTTTAGAGGTGCCCATCCATACCAGTGCATATAATCTGGATTGTTATGAAAAGCAGCTTGAAAAGCTTTCATTCTATATTCCATAAACATTTTATAAAGTTCCAGTTCAATAGGTGTTTTAGCTTCATAAAACATCAATAAATCTGGTGCAAATTTCCAATCCTTTGGTTTTTTAAGAATTCCTTCATCATAGAGTGATTTAACTATTCTTATAGCTTCAGCAAAAATTCTATCTATTTCTCTTAAGGTAAGATCTGCAGCTTCAAGTTGTTTTCTTGCATAAGATTCTGCGTGACAATTTGAACAAATTTTTATCATTTTTTCTCTTTCTTTTAACCATTCTTCTTTATTTAATCTTGCAACCCTACCTATTTTAACCACCTCAAACCTTGAAGTAGGATTTCCCTTTTCATCAAGAACTCCGAGAGCTTGTAAGATAATCAATCTATCTTTCCACCAATCTTTATCATCCTCAGGAACTCTAAGAGCTAAAAATCCCCAAGAGGTTATTACAGTATGGTTACCATTAGACATATGACAGGTTTGACAAGTAGGAGCCCTTTTACTATCTTTTCCTTCTATTTGCCAAATAGTGCCGTGTTTCGATGTAGACCACATTTCCCACTGAGGATGATCAAATCCCATATGACAAGTCTGACAAGCTCTCGGATCTGAAGCCTCAGATTTATTAAAAGAATGTCTTGTATGACATGCATCACATTGAGCATTTCCATATCTATATCTTTTTCTTTCTTCTAAGGTTTTTTCTCCGTGTTTATGACATCCCGCACATCCTTTATATTCTGTTCTCGTAGGAACAGGTTGATGCGTCCAATTAGGCATAGCAGTAACCGCTAACCAAGCAAGGTTATGTTTTCCAGCTCTATATTGTTCTACCTGAGAAGGATGGCATCTTTTACAAGTTTCAATAGTAGGCATTTCAGCTTTTTGAAAATCAGTATCATTAGTGTGTTTGTTACCGTGACAAATAGTACAATCAAAACCAACCTGTCCCATTTTACCACTTAAAAATTGTTCAACTATTCCTGGAGTTACTACTTTGTGGCAGTTTATACATTTACTTTCAGATGAAAATGCTTTATCTCTGGAAAAATTAAATAAAACAGCGATTAAAACTAAAGTAAAAATCAAATATTTAGAAAAATCTCTCATACCCCCCCCTATTTTTAGCTTATTACTTAAGACTTTTATCCAAATAGTCTTGGGTCCCAAAAGGATCTTTAAACTCCTGTTCTGGTTTAAAATTAAGCTTCTTTTCTCCTCTGTTATTTAAATATTTAGGTAATTCAAGATCAACTTTTGCAGAAACCATTACTCCAGCCTGTGAAAGAATTTGACGTAAAAGAGCTTCAGATTTGGAGGCAAATGAAATAGCATCACCTAATACTCTCATAGCTTCTTCTGGATTATGAAATCCTACAGAATTTTCAGCACCTATAAATATAACTCTATAAAGTGCTTCTAAATATAAATCTTTTGCCTTTGTATATAAATTTTTATTTATAGGCCTTCCTTCCTTTTCAGCTAAATGAACTTTCTCAAAAAGTTTAGCAGCTATAGCTGTCTGATAACCTGCTCTTAAAAGTAGGGACATTGTTCTATCTTGAATAGCTATTACTCTTTCTTTTAACCACTCAGCAGATTCAGAATGACACTGTAAACAAGCTCTCATATTATCTTTTAAAGGGCTCATTATTCTATGTTCTGTTACTTTGAAACTACCAACTCTTTTATACGGCATATGACAATCAGCACAAGCAACCCCTGCTCTCCAGTGGGTAGAATTATTAGAATATAGTTCAAATTCAGGATGTCTAATATAAGCTAATTTAAACCCTGTTACCGCTTGAGTCCATTCTAAGTAGGCTGGGTTACTTCTTAGAACTTTGATTATATTTTCTATAGTTATAGCCCCCAATTTACTTCCCTGCCAAGGGAAAAAGACTCCAACAGATTTCATATCTTTATCTTTAATTACTGTATAAGTAACATGACATTGAGCACAGACTAAACTTCTCATCAGTTGATGAGGAATATTTTCTGTATCAACTCCCATTGTTTTCAAAGCTTTTATAAGAGTAAAACCTCTTCTTATATGTAAAGATGCATCCTTAGGATTGTGGCAGTCTATACAGGAGTCACCTAAATATCTATATTTTTCTGGAATAAGATTTAAAACCTCCATGTAAGGTTTACTATAGTAATCTATTCCATATTTTTTTTCTAATTCAGGTGCTAAAGTGTGTTTACAAGTAAGACAAACTCCCCCTGATTTTAAACGAGAAGGATCTATTTCAAGCTGATCTCTTATTCTGTAATAATGACTTCTTGGTTCGTTATACTCTATACCAAATCCCCATCCTTTATAAAGTAAAGCCATAAAAGGATATTCTGAGAGCTTATCATAAATTACTTTATCTGTATCCCAACCTCTTTTATATTTACTCATACCTGCAGGAGTAGGCTCTGCAGACTTTTTCCACATATCATAATGAATAGGATAAACTTTACCCCAGACCTCGGGGTCTATTTCATTTTCCGGTAGAGATACCGGTTTAAATTCCTTTGCTTCCTTAGGTGGTTTACATCCTGATAGGATAAAAATTATCAAAAGCAACATTAATAAAACTAAGGGTTTTATTGTCCTCATATTTTGCCCCCTTTATAATAAAGTTTCCCTAATACCTTTCATTTGATGAGTTATTCTTCTATGACAATCCCAGCATTTTCTATCTTTCACATTAATCTTGGAAATTATATGAAAATGGCATCTAATGCAGTTTTTTTGAATTATTTCTTCATTTTTTTGAGATATTTGTATTTTTTCAGAAAACTTCCCTGAGAAAAATATTACAGTATCTTTTAATCCATCCTGCAATTTTTGAGAATAAAAAGAAATTTTTGATTCATGAGGAAGATGACATTCTATACACTTTAATTCGTTATGGAGACCACCTTTTATTTGGTCTAAATATTGTGGTTTCATAACATGACACTTAGCACAAAAAGAGGACTCATTGGTTCTTTCAATAATACCTGAAAATGAAATTGAAATGAAAAGAACAATTATCAAAAGACCTATAATAAAAACTTTGTTTAACATAGTTTTATTTTTTTAATTTTTATAAGTACTTACTTTAAAAAATTATATTTAAAAAAATTGGTAGTATTATAAATTTTGTGTATGGATTGGTGGTAAAGATGGATTTAAAG
>DAIQAS010000003.1:0-36481 GCA_036781525.1 Thermodesulfobacterium sp.
TAAATAAAAAAGAGAAAAAATTATTATTATAATTCCTTCAATACGATTTAAAATAGCTAACATAAAAGAAAATATAAACAATAAAATATAAAAATTAGAAGATTTTTTAAAATATTTTAAGAAAAAATAAATTCCACAAACTAAAAAAAACCAATAGGCAGTATCTCTAATTATATCTACACTTTGTTTAATAATATATGGTAAATTTAATGCTACAAAGGTAAGAAAAAAAGAGTAATATTTGGAAAAAGTTTGACGTAAAATTTTATATAATGGTAGAGAGGAAAAAGACGAATAAAAGATAGAAGTTAAACTACCACTAAGTTCCCAATTTTTCAAAAAAAAATAAAATAGTGTAATTGTAAAAGAGTAAACTATCCCTAATCCAGCACTACAAGAAAATATTTCTTTAAAATTTCCTTCCCAAATTTTTTGTGCTATATAAGTGTAAATAATCCCATCATTATTAATACCATATGTATGATAAAGCATAATAAATCTTAGAATCAAACATAGAAAAAAAAGTATAAAAATAAGCATTCTATCTGAAACATTTTCTAAAAATTCTTCAAAGAACAAATTTTTATTTTTTAAATTTTTATTTTCCATTTCAAGAAAAAACTTTTTCTACTCTTCACTTATTTAAATCTAATAATTTCAGACCCATAAAAATAAAGATAACTTACAGCAAAACGGGTTCTCCGCCTATTTCCCTTATGAGTCTTTCTATTTCCTGTGGAGGAAGCTTAATTACTGGCGCACCTTTCATGGATTCGCTTATTTTTTCCTCTATTACCGTTCCGTGAAAGTGATCTGCTCCCCAAAGTAAAGCAACCTGAGCAAGCTTTACCCCCAGAAATACCCAGTAAGCTTTAATGTGCGGAAAATTATTTAAAATTATTCTTGATATAGCTATAACTTTTAAAATCTTATGTGCAGATGGTCCGGGTAAATAGGAAAGTTCATTATTTTCAGGAATAAAAGCAAGAGGAATAAAACAATAAAATCCTTTAGTTTCTTCTTGAATTTCTCTAAGCTTAAATAAATGCTCCATCATTTCCTCATCAGTTTCTATGTGGCCAAAAAGTAAAGTTGCATTGGTTGGAATACCAAGTCTGTGTGCAGTTTTTGCAATCTCAATCCAGCGCTCAGAAGAAATTTTTGCCGGATAAAGCTCAGCTCTTATCCTCTCTGAAAAAACCTCTGCTCCTCCACCAGGAATAGAATTAAGTCCTGCCTCTTTTAATTCCATCAACACCTCTTCTACAGACTTTCCAGAAATCTTTGCAAGCCAGTCTATCTCAACACAGGTATAAGCCCTTATATGAATTTCAGGAAAACTCTTTCTTATTCTGCTAATCAATTCTACATAATATTCATAAGGGAGCTTAGGATTAAGTCCCCCTACAATATGAACCTCTCTTAACTGAGGAGTTTCTTTTAATTTTTCTAAAATTTCATCTATCTCTAAGGTATATCCTCCCTCTTCTCCAGGCCTTTTATGATAGCCACAAAATTTGCAATCTATAGCACAAATATTGGTATAATTTATGTGTCGATTAATAGTATAATAATATCTTTTGCCGTGAATCTTTTCTTTTACTTTCCTTGCAAGCTCTCCGAGAAAAAAAAGATCTCCCTTTTGATAAAGCTTTAAAGCTGAATCAAAATCAATAGGCTCTAAATTTAAAACCCTCTCAGCAATCCTTTCAAAATCTCTATTTTCCTTAAATGCTTCCTCAAAAATAAAGCTCCTATCTTCTTCAAATTCTGAAAATTCTTTAAATCTTAGCATAAAAACTATCCCAGAAGATATCTGTAATTTTTACAAGGTGCTCTATATTCACAAAATTTGCAAATTTTATCATCTTCAGGAAAATAAAATTTATCACTTATTATAATATGGTTTAAAATCCATTCAATCAATTCTTTAAAGCCACTCTCAAAATAATTATAAATTTTCGCCCATTCACCTTTTTTAGAAATATTAAAAATAAACTTTTCGGGCCTTTTAAAGTCCGAAGGTGTTATAAAACCAGCATTTATAATTACAAAATCCTCTTTTTCTGAGACAAACTTTTCCCTTTGTTGATAAAAAAGAAAGTAGTAAAAAAGTAGCTGAAAATTTGAGAGAGTTGAACCAAAAAGATTTGCTATCTCATAAATGGCTGTTTGGTCAAATTTTTCTGGCAAAACAAAAGAAAATATCTCTTTAGCTTTTCTGGAATAAGGAATGATATCCGGATTACTCTTAAAGTCCAAAATAAGATATTTGGTAATTCCTTCTCTTCTCTTAATTATAAAATCCGTTCTTCCGCTTAGAAGAATCTGAATGTTATTCTTAACCCCTTCAAAGGATTTTGCTAAATTCCACGGAATTAATAATTTTAAATCCCTTTCTACTCCTAAAACTTGAGTTCCTTTTATATTTCCCTTTTTCTCAAGTTCAATTAGATAATTGAAATATTTTTTAATAGTTTCTCTCGCAATTTTTTTAGAAAAATAATGAGATAGGGCATCCATTTTTCTTTCAAACCTGTAGGAAAGCCACAAATTCTCAAGCCTATTTAAAAAATCCTCCTCACTATAAATATTACCTATTAAAATCTCTTTTCCCTCTAACTCCTTAAAGGTTTTTTCAAAAAAATCATGAAGAAAATTACCTATATCAACGGGTTTTAAACCTATTTTTTCTGTCTCTCTCAGTTTTAAAAGATATTTGAAATAAAATTTCACACCGCATCTAAGATAGGTCTCTAAAAAGTATCTACTTATCTCTGAAGATTTAATAAGGTTTAAAAGCCTCTCCTTATCTTTATCTGTTTTGGGTATCCCTTCTTTTTCAGAAAGAACTTCAAATTTAAGTGAAATTAAATTCTCAAAAGTCTCTTTTCCCTCTTTCTCAAGCTCCCACTTAAGTTTCTGGATAAATCTTGAGGGTTCTCTGAATTCTTGCGATTTACCCTTTTCCACAAAAATATAAAAAAGATACACCTCTTCCGCACTTTTTATAAGCCTTTCAAAATAATAGCTGAGAAGTTCATTTCTATATATGGGAATTCCTAAATAAACTTTTATCTCATCTGTAAGAAGGGGATTAAAAGGAGGATTAGGAGGTAAAAATCCCTCATTCACATCAAGAATAATAAGCTTTTTAAAAGATAAAAGCCTTGTCTCCAAAAATCCCATAATCTGAAGACCCTTTAAAGGGTCTCCTATAAATGGAATGGTCTCCTCTTTAAGAAGATATTCTAAGATTTCAAGAAGAAAGTTTTTTGAAAACTTTTTATCTTTAAAATAGGTCTCTTCTTCAAATATGGGAAAAATTCTATTTTCAAGAATGTAAATGTAGTTTCTCAAAAGGATTGAATGCCAGTCCTCTTCTTCCTTCAGCTTTTCAAAAAGAGGTTCAAAGAAAAGTAAAATATTTTTTAAAGCCTCAGAAAGTTCAAAAGGAGTTTTAATGTTTTCCCAGTTTTTAAAAAATATTTTATGAATTTTTTCTAATATACCTTTATACTCACCAACCAGCTCTTCAACTTCTTCTAAGGTTATTTTTAAGTATCCACTTTTTCTAAGCTCAGTTTCCAAAGTTTTTACAACCTTCTGAAAAGAAACACCTCCTTCAAACTCAAGTGCTGAAAAATAAGGATGTTTAAGAATTTTTAGATAAATCTGAGTTGGATAAAAATTTCCCACTCTTTCTCTTTGAGCTTTTATAAGATTTCTTAAAAGTTGATTTAATAAAATTTTGGTAATTGGATACTGGAGAGTAATGTTAACATCTATAACATTTTCTTTTCCCTCAAGAGCGTATATGAGGGGCAGTAAATTTAACGAATTAGGGAGAACTATAGCTATCTCATCCGGTCTTTCCACTTTCTCAGAAATTAGCTTTAAAGCTTCTTTAATTTCTAAATGAGGATCTGTGGTTTCATAAAAGTGTATTCTTGAAGTTTCAAAAGTTTTTCTTTCGTAGTAATCCGGAGATAACCATTGAGGTTCAAGATTAAGAGCTCTTAAGGTGTCTTTTATTACTGAGGGCAACGGTTCATAGGCTTCAAAAATGAACCAACTTTTAAACCTTTCTTTAAAGTATTTTAAAATTTCAACCTCAACCTTTCTTAAAGCAGCAAATCCGACAAACCAGATTTCATTTATCTCTTCAGAAAAAAGATTATTAGCTTCTTTTTCTTTTAAAACTTCCGCTACTTTTTTTAGTCTGTAGGAATAATAGGAAAAACCCTTTTTTTCTATTAAGGAAGAAAATTCTATATAGGTGGTTTTTAAGTCCTCAAAAAGCTTTTTTGCAAAGTCTGGCAGGCTTTCAGGTGGATAGAGCAAATTTTCGGGAATTTTTCCTTCTTTTTCGAACTCTTCAAACACTTCCAGAAATTTTAATCCCCAGCTGAAATATTTCTCATCACCTTCATTTTCTGAAAAAATTTCAGGTTTCCTTTTAAGAACCTCAAGAAACACAAAAACTTTTAAAATCTCTGGAATTTGGGGAGAAGGAGATTTAACAAGGCTTGTGTAAAGGATTTCTATAAATTCTTCAAAAGACAAGATTCTGGGTAAAAATCCTGCCTCAAATCCTTTGGATTTAGCTTTCTCTTTAAGGTAATTTTTAAAAAAGAGTCCTGCCCTTTTCGTAGGAAAAACAAACCAGATTTTTAGAGCCTCAGAAGTATTTAAAGTCTGACTTTCTAAAAAATAATTAGTTAAGGTTTTTAAAAAGTGAGAGCTGGGTGGGATAAGAAGTGAAGTCATATATCAGCTCAACTTTAAAAGGCTCAAAGGAGATTAGATATATTCTAATATTATCATCGGGAAATATTTTTTTCAACAGAGAAAGATAATTGCTCAACTGAGCCTTGTCAGTCTCTCCGTGAAGTTTAAATTCAAATACAATCCATCCGTCAGACATTTTTATCACTATATCCGGTCTAAATTCCTGCAATTTGCCATTTTCTTCTAAAAATCCTTCAGGTTCTCTGTAAATAGCTAAAATTTTATTGCTTTTAAGTATCTCTTTAAATTTTTTAAACTCTTCGCTTTTGAATATATTTTTTATAATCCGGAAAGCTTTTTCTGAAAGAATTTCTCTTTGTGGAAGAGGCTCCGGATAGGAAGCAAGAGCTTTTTTAATATAAACTTTTACTAAATTATTAAATTTCTCTGAATCTGGAGAAAAGAAAAAAATCTCTCTTTTAGAAACCAAAAATATTTCCCAGATATGATGGAGAATTTCTCCCAGAATTATGAAATCGCTTTTTTCCTTTAAAAGTTTTAAGGAAACCTTGCCCTGATTTAGTTTTACAGGCATAATAATTTTTAATTTTAAATTTGTTTTAGCTCTTGTCAAAACTATATTAAAGGTATATTTTTTCTTTTTTAAGAGCACATTATAATTCTGGGAGGAAAAAAATGGAAATAGAGATCAATTTAGCTGAACCGGAAAAAAGAAAAGCTCCTGATTTTGAAGAACTTCCTTTCGGAAAAATTTTTACACCCCACATGTTTGTAATGAAATACGAAGCTGATAAAGGCTGGCATTCACCTAAAATTCAACCACTTTCCACTATTGAGATTCATCCAGCAGCTATAGCTTTACATTATGCACAAACCGTTTTTGAGGGATTAAAAGCTTATTACGGAGTTGACGGAAAAATAAGATTTTTCCGCATCTGGGATCACATTGCAAGACTTAATCGTTCTGCTGACAGGCTCTGCATTCCTCAGGTTGATCCTGAATTTACCTTTAAAGCTATTAAAACTCTTGTTTCCATTGATAGAGATTGGATCCCCAAAAAAAAGGGGGCTGCTCTTTACATCAGACCTCTCATTTTTGCCACCCAAGCTAATCTCGGGCTTAAAGTAAGTTGTGAATATCTTTTTATTATTATTCTTTCTCCTGTTGGCGCCTATTATAAGGAAGGTTTTAATCCAGTTAAAATTTATGTAACTACTGAATACATAAGGGCGTGTCCTGGTGGAACCGGAGATGTAAAAACAGGCGGAAATTATGCTGCCAGTCTTAAAGCGCAAGAGTTGGCCCATAAAAAAGGATATACTCAGGTTTTATGGCTTGATGCCAAAGAAAAGAAATATGTGGAAGAAGTGGGAAGCATGAATATCTTTTTCTATTTTGAAAACGGGCTTGCAACTCCTGCCCTTACTGGATCAATTTTACCAGGCG
The DNA here is from genome assembly GCA_036781525.1 of Thermodesulfobacterium sp. GTDB lineage: Bacteria > Desulfobacterota > Thermodesulfobacteria > Thermodesulfobacteriales > Thermodesulfobacteriaceae > Thermodesulfobacterium. The sequence continues at coordinate 6,200 of DAIQAS010000003.1, forward strand.
TTACAAGAGATTCTGTATTAAAACTTGCTCCAAAACTTGGCATCCCTGTGGAAGAAAGAAAAATTTCCATAGATGAAGTAGTTGAAAGCATAGAAAGAGGAACACTCAAAGAATGTTTTGGCACTGGCACAGCTGCAGTAATAAGCCCTGTAGGAGAAATTTATTACAAAGATAAATCTTATATTATAAACAATGGTGAAACAGGGGAACTCACTAAAACCCTTTTTGATTATATTACAGGAATACAATATGGAGAAAAGGAAGATTCCTTTAACTGGACAGTTATTTTAGAAGATTAAAAATCTACTACTTTTCTTGCCTTAGCAATTTCCCTCTGCACTGCTACTGCTTTATCCAATTCTAAGTCTGCTGCTTCTTCAAGCCCTTTCTCTCTTAAAATCTGACTTCTTGCCATATAAGCAGCTGGATAAGCAGGCTCAAGATCTATAGCTTTTGAAAAAAGCTCAAGTGCTTTGTCCAGATCTTTTTTGCGATAATAAACCTGTCCTAAACGGAAATAAAGTCTCGCATTCTCAGGTTCTATACTTATAGCCTTTTCTAAATCCTTTTCTGCAAGCTCTATTTCTCCTTTTTGCATATATATAACTGCCCTTGCCTCAAGAGCTTTAATATAATTTGGATCAAGTTCAAGAACCTTATTAAAAATCTCTAAAGCCTCATCAAATCTCTTTAAAGTAAGTATCCTTGCACCTTCAAGAAATAAATCCTCTATATTTGTACTCATGATTTTCCTCCTGCAATTTTTTATTTAAATTTTATCTTTTATTTAAATATTCTGCAACTCTTCTAAAATTTTCTTTTTACAGGTGCTTTTTAAAATTCGGGAATCTTTAAAAAATTTTTGTATTTCTAAAGTTATAAGAGTTATAGCTCTGTGAATCTCATCTGTAATGTCTGGTTTTTCTGAATCGTGAATGGAAATGATAAGACCCTTTTGATGATAAGGCTTAACTGCTACAAAAAATCTTTGTCTCAGTATTCCCTTAGTAACAAGTGTATCTATTAGAATTCCGTCTTCCTTTGAGTAAATATCTAAAACCTTTATTACTTCGTTTTCTTTTTTCCAGATAATTCCTCTTGATAGATTTTTAGCGAGTTCAAAAAAATCAATCTTTTCATTTATTTCAAGTATATTTTCCAGCAATTTTTCCTCCTTAGAAAGCCTTGCTAAAGGATAAAAATTATACACCCATTCTGGAATATCAACCCTGGATTTTTTCTTAAAACCTATATAAAAAATCGGCAAACCAGAAAAAAGCCATTTTCTTCCGTATTTGGTTAAATAATAATCCGGAAGTTCATTTTTTATAGGTGTGTCCCACAAAGGTGAAAAAGCTTGGCAATAAGAAAAAAGTTCAACCACCTCGTAGGCATAATCTTCACAATCAGTAACCATAAGAAAAAAGCCGTCCAGGATTAGTCTGTCTGCAATGAGCCAGACAAATGGTTTTGAAATTAATCTTCTTTTTTTATGTTTTTTCTTTAACCAAGGATCGGGAAAGTTTATATAAATTCCTGAAAGAGTTTCTCTTTCTAAAAATTTGGAGATAAATTTTGAGGCTTCTATATGCATAAGTTTTACATTTTTTAGTCCCTCCTTTGCCACTCTGTTTGCTGCTTTTTTTAAATATTTCTTTGAGACCTCAACACCAATAAAATTTGATTGAGGATTTTTTTTAGCAATCCATACAATAAATTCTCCGTTTCCTATCCCTATTTCTAAAAAAAGCGGAGCGTTCCTTTCAAAGATATTTCCCCAATTTGGCTTAATCTCAAGTTCGTTTTCTTTTAACACTATTTCCTTAATTTCCATAATTGCCTTTCTTGTCTAAAATAAAATCCTTAGGTAAAATTTAAAAATCTATGAATTTGCAAAACTTACTCTATTCTACCAAAGTTACAATTATAACCTTTTTTAGAAAACTTCAAAAGGATGACATATTGCTTAGTGCTCAGGGATTAACCTTCAACACTCTTCTTACCTTGGTCCCCCTTTTAGGTCTAATTTTTTCCATAGGTAAAATTTTTATCCCTCAGCAAAAATTAACAGAACAGATATTTATAAATATTGCCCAATATCTTACTCCTGAAGCTACAAAAAAGGTTATGGATGTAATATTGGAATTGGTTAGAAAGCTTGAAAGCTTTCCACTCGGAAAATTCAGTCTAATTACCTATTTTCTTATGGGAATGGGACTTCTATTTCAGATTGAGGGAATTCTTAACAGAGTCTTTGAAAGCTCAAAAAGAAGAAAATTTATGCAAAGAATTACCTTTTTCTGGGTATGTATAACCATAATACCTTTTCTTTTCTTTATGCCTGTATCATTTCATTCTTATTTAGGGAAACTTTTTAACTTTTTCATTTTAATTCTTATTACCCTATTTTTCTTTTTAATGTATATATATTTTCCTGCTAAAGATGTTCGAAAAAAAGAAGCCTTAATTGGTGCAATTTTTTCAACTACTTTGTGGACTTTTTCTTCATACCTTTACTCCATTTATGTCAAGCATGCAGTGAATTATTCTAAGGTTTATGGCTCTCTTTCTGCGGTTCCTCTTTTTCTTATATGGATCTTTGTAAACTGGCTTGTATTTCTTCTGGGAGCCGAATTGGTTGTTTTTCTTGAACAAAAAAGCTGGAGAAGAATTCCCCTTGATATACCTCATCCCTATTTAAAACTGTATGTTCTTTACCTTCTTGGGAAGTTTTTTACAGAAGGCAAAACTTTACACATATTTAAACTTTCGGAATACCTGAATGTATCACCTATATTTTTGGAAACTTTACTTCAAGAAATGGAAAAAGAAGGCTTTTTAGCCATAAGAGATGAAGAAGTATTTTTTATAAGACCCCTGGAAAAGATTAGAATTTCAGAAGTAATAGGAATTAACAATTTTGATAAACTTCCAAAACTCCCTGAAATGGAAAATTTTGCAGAAAAGATTTCAATCCTAACCCAAAAATTTTCCAAAACAACCTTAGAAGATTTAATAAAAAGTTAATTTTCATAAATTACTTTTCCCATATCCCTTATATCGTATCCACCAAGAGCTAAAACCGCGTTTTTAAACTCTCTATCATTTCTTATTATATCAAGAAGTGCCTGAATAATTTCAAGCTCTAAAAATTCTTTTGCAATTAAGAGATCGTATCTTTCTTCGGTAACAGGAATGAACTCAAGACCTAAAGCCTTTGCCGCAGCTAAAATTCCAAGACCAACATCTGCTCTTCCGCTTGCTACAGCCTGAGCAACTCCCATATGTGTATATTCTTCATTTTCGTATCCCTGAATTTCAGAAGGATTTATCCCCAACTCTCTCAAATGCTTATCCAGAAGAAGCCTTGTTCCTGAGCCTGCTTGTCTGTTAATAAAAACAACATCTTCTCTTTTAAGATCTTCAAAACTCTTAATATTTTTAGGATTTCCTTTTCTAACAATTAGTCCCTGAATTCTGTATACAAGATTTATTAACACTACCTTCTTCTCTGGTAAAAGTCTTTTAATAAAAGGTATATTGTATTCTCCAGTTGCCTCATCCAGAAGGTGCGTTCCTGCAATATGAGCTTCTCCTTTCTTAATGGCAATAAGCCCTCCCATGGAACCAACATGTGCTGAAGAAAGACTTATTTGTGGATATTTTCTTCTTAAATAATTATACAAAACATCAAGAGTATTATCATGGCTTCCTATACAAACAATGGTATTATCTATCTCGTCCCTTTCTTTCCATAAAAATACATCCACAATTTGCCCCTGAGAATAGCCCTCTGAACCTGAAGGTATAACAATATAGCCATCGGCTCTTACAACAGACATTAAAAGACCAGCCCCTCTGCCTACCGGAGAAACAATATATTTTTCTCCGACTCTACCCACCTTTACTCTTACAAATTCGTCAACTCCTATGTTAGAAGATAAGTTTCTTGAAAGAACTGCCTGAATTTTTTTCTCTTTTTTCAACTTTACTCCCAAATAAAGCTCTATAAGGGGCTTAACAAATAGATGATAGCAAAAGAAGGCTGATACAGGATATCCTGGTATTCCAAGAACAGGCTTATTTTCAATAAAACCTGCTATGAAAGGTTTTCCCGGTTTTATAGCAACACCATTTATAAGGACTTCTCCGAGTTTACTTATAACCTTGTAGGTAAAATCCTCCTTTCCATAGCCTGAACCTGCATTTAAAAGCACAAGATCACACTCTTGATAGGATTTAAGAATGCTTTCTTCTATGCTCCTTTCTTCATCTTTGGCAATAGGATATATTTTTGGTTCTGCACTATCTCCCTTTAAAAGATTAGCAAGAACAGAAGAGTTATATTCGATTAAGGTAGGAGGTTTTAATTTTTCTTTTTCTACCTTTTCTGGTTCTATCAGTTCCGAACCCGTAGGAATTATTCCGACCACAGGTCTCTTTCTCACCTTTACTTTTAAAATACCGCTTGCAAGCATAGCACCTATATCAACAGCCCTTATAAAGTGATTTTCAGGAATTATAAGTTCTGTAGCCACAATATCCTCACCAACTGGTCTAACATCATGATAAGGTGGATAGGCTTTATAAATTTCTATGTAATCACCTTTAACATTAACTTCTTCAACAGGAATAACTGCATCAAAATCCTCTGGAAGCGGATCCCCTGTCTCAATCCATATAGCCTCCTCTCCTATTTTTAACCTTATCGGGTCCTTTTCTGTAGCAGAAAAGGTACTCTTTGATCTCACTGCATAACCATCCATAGCTGAAGAATGAAAATAAGGAGAAGAAAGTCTTGCAAAAACTGGCTCAGCGGTAATTCTATTAAGCGATTCCTTTACAGGAATTTCCTCAAAACCTAAGGGAAAGTTAACCTTCTCTTTAAATTTTTGTAAAAGAATCTCAAGAGCAGAATCTAAGGAACTAAGTTCGTGAAAAACCTTTTTTGCCACTTTAGACTATTTCTCTAATTCCTATTATATTGGGAGATCTTCTTATATAACCTCTTTCCTGAGCAACCACATCAAGGGGTAAACTTATTATATCTATTAGGTAGGGATCTTTATATTTTTGAAAAACCTCATCTTTAAAACTCTTGATATAAGTTTTACAATCTTTACATAATTCAACTCTTATTTCTTCTTCATCAACTAAAAGGTCTATTCTTTCACAAACCTTTTGCATACAGTAACTGCATCCAATTCTAAATATTTCCTCTTTGTGCCCGCAAATTGTGCAAACCATATGTCTTTTGTTATCACTATCTATCATAGTTAAAGATATGGGTTCACCACAAACACTGCATCTTCCAGTTTCCTCAGCTTTCCCCCTTTCTTTAACACTGTCTCTAAACTTTTTAAAAAAAGGTTTAGAAAGAATAAAAAGTGCTCTTTTAATATCTTCTTTAGAAGAATCCTCTTCACTTATAGGTAGTTCCAAAATACTTCTGGGGCTTTCAAAAGGATCTTTACCACTTTTAAGAATGGATTCTTTTAAAAATGAACTGAATTCATAGGGTATTTCAAACACTGAAGAAAAATCCTCAATAATTCGATCCAACAAATTATTCTGAGCTTCACTTTCTAAAATTTTTTCACACTTTTTATTGAATTCCAAGATTTTTTCATACAATTCCAAAGGACTTTTTAAATGAGGTCTTTCTTCCTTTAAAGTTTTAATTAAGTTTTTAATTTCCATACACTACTCCTAAAATATTTTCTAATTATTAACTTTACTTTAAATAGGAAAAAAGGAAAGGGGGGATCCCCCCTTTCGAAGAAAAACTTAACTGAGAAATTCTTTGATTATAGAATTCTCAATGGGAATTCCTTTGGCAACAAGAATTTTAAGCATTTCTCCGAGAGCAACCACTTTTTCTGGTTTCTTAGGATTCTCAACAAGTTCATAATAACTGGGCACATGACTAAGAGCATAAACTACTCCCAGTCCTCCAAGCTCTTTCTCTCCATGAAGTATCTTAAATCCCTCCGCCTTTGCAAAGCTTATAAGTTCATCTCTATCTCCATATTTGATAGCTCCTGTCGGACAGGTCTTTGCACATGCAGGCTCAAGTCCGGCTTTAACTCTGTCTATACACATATGACACTTTCCGATTTTGCCTTCTTTGTCATACCTCGGAATATCAAAAGGACAGGCAGCTCTACATGCCTGGCATCCTATACATATGCTTTTGTCATAAAATACAATACCTGTATCCGGATCTTTCTGCATTGCAGCAACTGGACATACTTCAACACATGCCGGTTCACCACAATGGCGACATCTCTGAGAGACAAAGACCCATTTAAACTCTCCTTTAACATTCCTTTCTAAAAACTTTATCTTATTATAGGTATATCCTGTGAGATCAGGTGGATTCTCATGAGTACCGTTGTTTTTTGTTTTCTCTGCTGGTAATCCATTCCAATTTTTACATGATACTTGACAAGCTCTACATCCTATACATAAATCTGGTGTTATTAATAATCCTTTTCTTGCCATTTTTATCCCTCCTTTTTATCTCCTTTTATAAATTAGAGGGGGAAACACCCCCTCTCCTCTTTTTAAGCCTTCTTTATATTCACTGCAAAACATTTGGTTTCCTGAATAGAAGTATTAGGATCATGTGCAGGTGGGGTGAGAAGATTAGCACTATCGCCACCACTTCCATCTTCAGGCCATCTCCATCCATAATGCCAAGGTATTCCTACTACATGACAGGTGTGCCCCATAATTTTAAGAGGCTTAATTCTTTCAGTAACTACTGCTATTGCCCAAATTTTTCCTCTTGGAGAAGTAATAATAACTTTATCTCCACTTTTAACACCAATCTCTTTAGCAAGTTCTTTACTCATTTCTACAAAAACCTGAGGTTCAAGTTCAAGCAACCAAGGCATATTTCTTGTCATAAGACCAGTCTGCCAGTGTTCAGTAATTCTGTATGTTGAAGCTATGTAGGGATACCTTGGATCAGCTCCAAAAATTATCTTATCAACAGGTGTATCTTTAAATATTCTTGCAACAGGATTAAATTTGACCTTTGGATAAATAAGATTTTCAAATGGAGATTCAACAGGTTCATAATGTGTTGGGAATGGTCCATCTGCACGTCCAGCTCCAAAAATTGTTCCCACACCTGTTGGTTTCATAATGAACGGCAATACTCCACCAAGTGCAAGAGGTGGCTGAGGTCCATCAGGCACATCTCCAAACCACCTCTTTGCCACAGGATCCCACTTAATAACAGGTCTTTCTGGATCCCATGGATTACCCATTAGATCAACACTTGCCCTGTTATAAAGTATTCTTCTGTTAACCGGCCAACACCATGCCCACTTGGGATACATTCCAAGTCCAGTAGGATCAACTTTTTCTCTCCTTGCCATCATGTTTCCTTCCTCAGTAAATGCACCTGAATAAAGCCAGTTTCCACATGCTGTTGATCCATCATCCTGTAAATAAACAAAATTCGGCACCTGCTGCCCTTTCTTAAACTTCTTTCCTTTTATAGTTACATCTTTTGTAAAGTATCCGTTGTATTCTTTTGCAATTATTTTTGTATCAACTTTTTCGTCTCCATAATTCCAGTTAAGTTTAACTATGGGATCAGGAAAAGCTCCTCCCTCTTTTTCATAAAGTGCTTTAATTCGTTTATATAAATCATTTATAATTTCTGCATCAGGTCTTGCCTCTCCAGGAGGATTTACAGCTTTATATCTCCACTGTAACCATCTTCCAGAGTTGGTAATACTTCCTTCTTTTTCAATTGAAGCTGCTGCAGGAAGTAAGAATACCTCTGTTTTTATCTTCTTTGGATCCATTCCAGGTCCTCTCCAGAATGAAGCAGTTTCACTATCCCAAAGATTTACACAAACAAGCCAATCAAGCTTTGAAAGAGCTATTCTTGCTTTGTTTGCATTTGCAGTAGAGCAGGCTGGATTCTGACCCCAGGCAAAAAATCCCTTAATCTTTCCTTTATACATAGCATCAAAGATGTCAAACCAAGAATAAGCTTTACCATCATCAAGCTTTGGCAAGTAGTTAAAACAAAAATCATTTTCAGGAGTTGCATAATCTCCCCAAAAAGCTTTAAGTAAACTTACAATATATTTGGATCTATGTTTCCACCAATTAAGACTCTTAGGATCCTTTGTTTTGGGAGTGGTCTTCTCAATGTAAGTTTTAAGATCAACATGGGATGCTCTTATCATAGGAAGATAACCTGGTAAAATGTGGAAAAGGAGACACATATCAGTTGAACCCTGAACATTGGATTCACCTCTTAAGGCATTAACTCCACCTCCAGCCATTCCAATATTTCCGAGAAGAAGCTGAATAATTGCCATACATCTTATATTTTGTGTTCCAACTGTATGCTGGGTCCATCCCATTGCATAACATTCTGTTGCAACTCTGTTGGGTTTTCCTGTTGAGGCATAAATCTTATAAGCCTCTAAAATTTTTTCTTTTGGTGCACCAGTAATTTCAGAAACTACATCAATGGTATATCTTGAAAAATGCTTTTTCAAAAGCTGAAACACACAATTAGGATCTTTTAAAGTTGGATCTTTCTTTGGAATTCCATTTTCATCAAGCTGATACTTCCAGGTAGATTTGTCATATTTTCTTGTCTTAGGATCATATCCAGAAAATACTCCGCCGAGATCCTCAGTATCTTTAAAATTAGGATCAACTAAAAAGGCTGCATCGGTATAATTGACTATATAGTCTTTAAAATAAAGTTCATTGTCAATGATATACTTAACCAATCCACCTAAAAAGGCTATGTCAGTTCCCGGACGTATTTGAATAAATAAATCTGCTTGAGAAGCTGTTCTTGTGTATTTAGGATCTACAACTATTAATTTTGCTCCTCTTTCTTTTTTAGCCTTAAGTATCCATTGCATGGAAACTGGGTGATTTTCTGCAGGATTTCCACCCATAACCAGAATTACATCAGAATTTTTCATGTCAATCCAGTGATTAGTCATTGCTCCTCTTCCGAACGACTCTGCCAGAGCCGCCACTGTTGCGCTATGTCATATACGCGCCTGATGCTCTATATATACAATTCCCAGCGCTCTCAAAAATTTCTGTAAAATATAGCATTCCTCGTTATCAAGAGCAGCAGAACCTACATGAGCAATTGCTTCAACCCTGTTTACTAATTGTCCCTTCTCATTTTTCACCATAAAATATTTGTCTCTTGTCTTTTTTACAAGCTTTGCGATTCTATCAAGTGCCCAGTCCCATGAAACTTCTTCCCATTTGTCAGAATAAGGTGCACGATAAAGTGGTTTGGTAAGTCTTGTTGGATTGTTTGCAAGCTGATAAAGTGATGCACCCTTTGGACAAAGAGTGCCTCTATTAATAACATGATCTGGATCTCCTTCTGTATTAACTACTTTTCCCCCTTTAGAGTAAACAACAATTCCGCATCCAACAGAACAATAAGGACATATAGTTGTTGTTTCCTTTGCTCCCACAATTTTTAGCTCTTTTGCATAAGCCTTAACAGGCTCCAGATTTATACCCAGAGAACTTAAAACCAAAGAACCTATAGAAAGCTTTAGAAAATCCCTTCTTGTAACTTTAATACTCATAAGACCACCTCCTTTTATTACTTAAAAAAACTTTTTACAAATTTTTATTTAAAATTTTTATATATCTTATTAATTCTTATATGTTTTTTAAAAAAATAAGTCAAATTTAATTTAAAAGTATTTTTTTCTATAAATTTTAATTTTTTTCATTTTTAAGAACTTTTTCTGGGAAAATCTTTTATTTTCTCTCTTTTCTGTTATACTTTGAAATTTTTTCTGTTTGAGTATAATAAAAAGAGCAAATGCTTGACAAAAAGTATTTAACCTTAGATGAAGCTTTAAAAACGCTTTTAAGACATATAAAGTTTGCAAGTCTTCCTTTCGAAAAAATCCCTATAGAAAAGGCTTATAATAGAATCACTTACGAAGATATTTATGCACCTGAAAATTTACCAGGTTTTAAAAGATCTACCGTTGATGGTTTTGCTGTAAGATCTCAGGATACCTTTGGAGCAAAAGAAACCATGCCTACTTATTTAACTGTAAAAGGACATATTCCCATGGGGAAAGCTCCTGATTTCTCTTTAGGTCCTGGAGAAGCTGCTGAGATTGGCACAGGGGGAATGCTTCCAGAAGGGGCCGATGCGGTGGTAATGGTGGAACACGTTAATGTAGTTTCTTCTGATTTAATAGAGGTTTTAAGATCTGTTGGTCCTGGGGAAAATGTTATTTTTGAAGATGAAGATATAAAAAAAGGAGAACTCGTAATTCCTAAAGGGCATAAATTAAAACCTCAGGATGTTGGAGCCCTTGCAGGTCTTGGAATTTCCGAAGTTAAAGTAGTTAAAAAACCTGTTATTGCCATAATCCTTACAGGTGATGAAATAATACCCCATACAGAAAAAGCCACCCCTGGGAAGGTAAGGGATATTAACTCTTTTGTTTTAGCTGGTCTAATTGAAGAAGCTGGTGGTGTGCCTATCAAAATGGGAATTGTTAAAGATAATTATAAGGAGATAAAGGATTTAGTTTCTAAAGCTTATGAATCATCAGATATTGTTTTGATTACTGGAGGAACAAGTGCAGGAATAAAAGATATGACCGCCCAAATTATAAATGAACTTGGCAAACCAGGTATTATCTTTCACGGAGTTTCCATAAAACCTGGGAAACCTCTAATAGCTGGTATTTGTAATGGAAAACCCGTTTTTGGACTCCCAGGTCATCCTGTAGCTGTTTATATCTGCTTTGAATTCTTTGTAAAGCCTGTTATAGAAAAAATGCTTGGAATTAATGATAAATTTTATAAAACAAAGGTAAAAGCCATACTTAACAGAAGTCTCTTCTCTCAGGCAGGAAGGAGAGATTTCGTAAGGGTTCATTTAGAAGAAAAAAACGGAAAACTTTTCGCTTCTCCCCTTTTAAGCAAATCAGGTCTTATTATGACCTTGGTTAAAGCAAATGGCATACTTTGTATACCTGAAGATCTTCTCGGATTTGAAAAAGGAGAAGAAGTGGAGGTAGAAATACTATGAAAGAAGGTGTTGTATTCCTTTATGTGACTTGTAGTTCAGAAGAAGAAGCTAAAAAGATAGGGAAAGCGCTTTTAGAAGAAAGACTTTGTGCCTGTATTAACATTTATTCTAAGGTTAAGTCCATGTATTGGTGGGAGGAAAAAATAGAAGAATCTGAAGAGGCAATTCTTATTGTTAAAACAAAGGATTCTCTTTCAAAAGAAGCGGAGAGTAAAATTCTTAAGCTTCATTCCTATAGCTGCCCATGTGTTGCCAAAATAAAAATTGAAAAAACAAACGAATGCTTTTTCAACTGGCTATTAAAAGAAACAAAAGAAATCTAATGGATATATACGAAAAGGTTTCAGATCTTATAAAAGATTCAAAATATGCAGTTGCTTTTACTGGTGCTGGCATTTCTGTAGAAAGTGGTATTCCTCCTTTTAGAGGTTCTCAGGGACTCTGGTCTAAATACGATCCTGAGGAATTTGCCTATATTGAGGCTTTTTTAAGCGATCCTGCTAAAGTATGGAAAATGCTTAGAGAAATGTTTGACCTGATTTTTAATGCTAAACCGAACCTTGCCCATATTGTTTTGGGAGAGCTTGAAAAATTAGGTTTTCTAAAATCGGTTATTACTCAAAATATAGATGGGCTACATCAAGAAGCTGGAAATAAAAATGTTATAGAGTTTCACGGGAATTGCAGATGGCTTATATGTTTAAATTGCGGAAAAAGAGAAAAGGTTAAAAGAGAACTTATTTTAAAACTTCCCTATCCTGAATGTTCAGAGTGTAAAACACCTTTAAAACCTGATGTGGTATTTTTTGGAGAACCCATTCCTTTAGAAGCAAGAATTAAGGCTGAGAATGAAGCAAAAAATTGTGATGTTATGCTAATTATAGGAACATCTGGGGTCGTTTATCCAGCTGCAAATCTTCCTTATATTGCTAAAACTAAAGGTGCAAAAATTGTAGAAATAAATCTTGAAGAAACTCCCTATACTTTTTCTATTACTGATTTTTTCTTTAAAGGTAAAGCCTCAGAAATTCTTAATAAAATTTTTTCTAAAATAGGATCTTGATTTTTTTAAAAAACTTATTATTTTACTTCTGGCTTTTTTGTGCCGAAAAAAATATAAATATTTAAAAGGGGGGGGATTTTTTATTATGCCTATTTATGAATACAAATGTTTAAATTGTGGAAAGCCTTTCGAAAAACTTTTTCTTAAAAAAGAGGAAGAAACAAAGGTAAAGTGCCCATATTGTGGTTCTCAGAATATAAAGAAAATAATTTCAGGATTTTATGCTAATAAAAGAACTCCTTTTGGCAGTTCTTCCTGTGGTGGCAGAGGTTTTGGGTTCACTTGAGCCTAAAATTTAAAGGGGAGAGTTTCTCTCCCGAAAGCTTTCCTTTTCAAAAATCTGTTGTAAATTAAAGCTATGCTCAGCAAAAGGATTGTAGTCTGTCTAGATGTAAAAGACGGAAAAACCACCAAAGGTGTCAAATTTAAAAACAATGTAGAAGTCGGTGACCCAGTAGAGATGGCAGAAAAATATTATTTAGAAGGTGCTGATGAGATTGTTTTTTATGATATTACAGCAAGTGCCGAACATAGAAAAATTATGATAGATGTAGTAAGAAAAACTGCTGAACGAATTTTTATCCCCTTTTCTGTGGGGGGTGGAATAAAGAGTTTAGATGATATGAGGGAGGTCTTGCTTGCAGGAGCTGAAAAGGTTTCAATAAATACTGCAGCTGTTTTAAATCCCAACCTCATTTATGAAGGAGCAAAAGCCTTTGGATCTCAATGTATTGTCCTTGGAATGGATGTTAAAAAGGTTGAGCCTTCTTCTAAAATCCCTTCCGGATATGAAGTATGGATTAAGGGTGGGAGACAGCCCATGGGAATTGATGCTCTCTGGTGGGCAAAAGAGGCTGAAAATCTTGGAGCAGGTGAAATATGCCTTAATTCCATAGATGCTGATGGCACAAAAGAAGGTTATGAACTAACCATTACCAGAATGATAGCGGAAGCCGTTAATATTCCTGTTATAGCCTCAGGTGGTGCAGGGCATCCAGAACATCTCTATCAAGTATTAACCGAAGGAAAAGCAGACGCAGCTCTTATTGCTTCAATGGTTCATTACGGAATGTATACTATCAAAGAAATAAAAGATTATCTTGCTGAAAGAGGAGTAAGAGTAAGAATAAAGTGGTAATCTTCAACAAGAATTTGTATCAAGCCAGCATTCAATTTTTTTCTTAAAAAGAAGAAATACCAGAAAGGTTACTCCGAAAATCCCAGAAACAATAAAAATTTTGTAAGGATGACCTCCATAGACTACATCTCCCTGTATGGAAAGGGCAAACGTTCCTGGTAGTCTCCCAAGACCACATATAAACATAAATGCTTTAAAAGATATGGGCATAAGTCCCAGAAAGTAATTTAAAATATCCTTGGGGAATCCCGGAAAAATGTATAGAAAAAAAGCACCTGTAATTCCATATTTTTTAAAAATTCTGTTAAGTTTCAAATAGCGAGGAGATTTTTCATATCTTTTTAGAACCTTTCTTTTAAAAAATCTTCCTATATAGAAAGCAATGGCAGAGCCAATTATAATTCCGATGGTGCTTAATAAAAATCCTTTAAAGGCACCAAAGAAAAAACCAGCCAAAAATCCTGTTGCCTCACCTGGTATGGGGGCTATAACTACCTGCAGGGCTTGAAAAATTATAAAAAGAAATGGAGCAAGATGAGGATACTTACTTAATAATATTCTTAATTCTTCTCTATTTTCCCAAAAAGTGAAAATATGATCTAACATTTTATTTAAAAATGTATCTACAGACCTCTGAAACCTTTTTACATGAAAAAATTTCCATTTCAAACTCGTTCTTTTTAACGCTAATTGTAGCAGGCACGAAAGCTTTTTTAAATCCCTTTTTTTCTGCTTCTTTTAATCTTAGAGTTAAATCTCTTACAGGTCTCAGTTCTCCAGAAAGACCTATTTCTCCGATAAATACGGTTTTTTCTGGTAAGGGTTTTTCAACAAGGCTTGAGATTAGTGTCATGGCTATAGCAAGGTCTGCTGAAGGATCTCTTACTCTTAAACCTCCTGCTATTTTTACATAAATGTCCTGATCCCTGAAATTAAAACCAAGTTTTTTTTCAAGAATTGCAACCAAAAGAGAAAGTCTAATGGGATCAAAACCAACGGCTGTTCTTCTTGGAACTGCAAAATAGCTTTTGGTTACAAGAGCCTGAACCTCAACCAGAATGGGTCTTGTGCCTTCCATTATACAAAAAATGGCACCTTCTTCTCCTGAAAGAAAAAAATCTTCATATTGGGAGTGAGGAATAAGACCCTTTTCTGTCATTAAAAAAACCCCAATTTCATTTACCGAACCAAAGCGATTTTTTACAGCCCTAAGGATTCTAAAACCGGTTTCTTTTTCTCCTTCTAAATAAAGGACCACATCAACCAGATGTTCCAAAATTTTTGGTCCTGCTATAATACCACCTTTGGTAATATGTCCAACAAGAATTACCGTAATTCCTCTTTCCTTAGCAAGACGCATAAGTGTGTTTGCACACTCTCTCACCTGAGAAACTCCACCAGGAGAACTTTCAAGCTCAGGAAGGTAAACTGTTTGAATGGAATCTATAATTAAAAGCTGTGGCTTAATCTCCTCAACAGTTTCAAGAATTGAAGATAAATTGGTATCAGAAATAAAATAAAAGTCTCTGTTTACACCGAGTCTTTCAACTCTTAAACTAACTTGTTCAGGAGACTCTTCTGCAGATACATAAATAACAGGTATATTTTTTTCTGAAAGAAGCCCTGCTATTTGAGTAAGAAGAGTTGATTTTCCTATTCCCGGGTCTCCACCAATAAGAATAAGTGAAGCAGGAACAATTCCACCTCCTAAAACAAGGTCAAATTCAGTTAAACCCGTTTTTAATCTTTTCTGTGGCCTAAAGTTGATTTCGGAAAGTTTATGAACCTTTGCTTTCTCAACTGCAGTCTTTTTATTTTTTCTGTTTTCTTTTTCTTCAATAAAAGAATTCCAAGATCCGCACTCAGGACACTTGCCAAGCCACTTTAAACTTTTATATCCACATTCCTGACAAAAGTAAGCCATGTATTTTTACCTCTTAAAATTGAAAATACCTTCCCAGATGGAAAAGTATCTATATCTTTTTCTGGTTATTCTTACTTTTAACTCCCCAAGTTTTTTAAAATCCTTTAAATATAAAGGTTCGTTCAACCATTTTTTTACTACAAGAACTCTTTTCCCTGCTAAGGTATCTGCTTTTCTCCATAGGTGATACTGATTTTCAGGAAATTTTTCAAACTGAACAACATAAACCTCTGGATGACCCTTTAAATAAAAAGCAAGCGTTGCAGCTATAGCTCTATTTTCAGTAACTATCGGCTGTTTTGGATTATAATATTTTTCTACTTCTTTTGCAAGAAGCTTCCAGCCTTTAAATTTTTCAAGAAGCACCTGAGCAGGTTCTGGAAATATCTGCGGAAAATAGCCAAAAATGTAAATTACAAAAGACAAAATAATTGCTATAGCCGTATTTATATAAATAAAGTTTTCGTATTTTTTAAAAAAAGAAAACCAGCCAAATAAAAAAAGGAAACCGGTTATTACAAAAGGTAGAATCCAGTTTACATTAAGTTTTATAAAAAAAGAAAGAAAAATAAAACCAAGAACCGCCGGAAATGAAAGAAAATATAAAAACTTTAAGCCTTCGGAAAAAGGCTTTCTGAAAAAATTTTTTAAATAGAGAAAACCTGTAAAAAGAAAAACTAAGAATAAAGGAGTATAAACTCCTATGGAATCTGCTACAAACTTAAGAAAAGAAAAAACCGATAAAGCTTTTCTGCTGAAATGTTCTTCTGTATGCTTAAATAAGACAAATTGATGTTTATAATTCCAGTAGAGATTAGGAGAATAAATCAAAATAGCTGTCAGGTATAAAAAAAATGTTTCTTTTCTAAAAAATAAATTTCTTTTAAATAACATTAAATAAGCCATGCTCAAAAATAAAAAGGCTGACATGGTTTGCTTGGTTAAAAGCCCGAGTCCAATAAAAATTCCTGCAAAAACTGCATTTCTGGGAGAAGGACTTTCTAAATAATTCATGAAAAAAAGAAGGGATAAAATCCAGAAAAGCAATAAAGGCGGATCTATAGTCATTATAAAACTGTAAACTGTTAATATAGGAACAAAAGAAAAAAATATAAGAATTAAACTGGCTTTATTTTTGTCAAAGTGTTTTGCAATCAGAAAATAAGAAAAAAATATGGTTAAGGTTGTGCAAATTAAAGCCGGAAGCCTTACAGCAAATTCTGTATTTCCAAAAATTTCCGTAGAAAATCTGATCATCCATGCTATCATAGGAGGTTTGTTATAATAACCAAAATCTAAGAATCTTGACCAGTCCCAGTAATAGGCTTCATCATAAGAAAGAGGAAGTGACAAAAAGTAAAGATATAAAGCTTTAAAGACAAAAAGACCGAGAAAAAAGATAAAAATTTTTACGAAATTTTTGTTTATATCAAGCTGCATCAAGTTTATTTAGAATCAGCTTGCAAATTTTATAAAAGATCAAGGCAAAAGAAAAACCAAGAATCCATCCTCCCAGAATGTCAAAAGGAAAATGCACCCCTAAATAAATGCGGGACCATCCAACAAGGATAAAAAAAGTATATAAAATTAAAGCCAACCCAGGATAAAAAAAAGAGAGATAAAAAGAAGAAAAAGAAGTATTACTTGCATGACAGGAGGGGAAACTAAAACTCGCCTTTTTTTCAAGAGGTTTTTCAAGGTGTTTAAATTTGTTTCCTGAATAATAATAAACATTTTCAATACTAACAAAGGGCCTTTCCCTTTTAAAATAGGGTTTTAAAATTCTTGCACAGCTAAAATCCACAAGCAAAAACCCGATTATCATAAAAAAAAGAATAATCAGATATTTTTTAAAACTATATTTAGTTAACAGAAACAAGCTTGCTAATATATAAAAAACATTAATAAATAAACAATTGCTAAAAAAAGGTAAAATAAAATCTAAAAAAGGTGTTTTAAAATGGTTTATTAAATAAAATAGTTGAATATCAAAATCAAGCATTAAATTATAGTTATATTAGCTTTTTTTGCATCTTCCAAAAATCTTTTTAAACCAATGTCTGTAAGAGGATGTTTAAACATCTGTTCTATTACTTTAAAGGGTATGGTTGCTATATCCACTCCCAATAAAGCGCACTGCTTGACATGGTCTACATGGCGTATACTTGCAGCAATAATTTCTGTTTCAAAATCATAAAGTGTATAAATCTGGACTATTTCTTCTAAAACTTCTATTCCGTTATAAGCTATATCATCAACTCTTCCAATAAAAGGTGAGACATAGGTTGCACCTGCCCTTCCTGCTATCAAAGCCTGAAGAGAAGAAAATACCAAGGTAACATTGGTTTTAATTCCTTCTGCCTTTAAAGCCTGAACTGCTCTTATTCCTTCATAAGTAAAAGGTATTTTGATAACTACATTGTCTCCCATTTTAGCAAGTTCTTTTGCTTCTTTTACCATTCCCTCAAAATCTGTAGCTATAACCTCTAAGGAAACAGGTTTATCCGGAATTTCTTTAAGTATTTCAAGAGCTGCCTCTTTCCAGGGTTTTCCTGTTTTGGAAAGGAGTGTGGGATTGGTGGTAACACCATCAAGAATACCCCATTCCTTTACCTTTCTTATTTCCTCAATCTGAGCGGTATCAACAAATATCTTCATACATCCCCTCCTTCTTTTAATAAATTATAATTTTTAAGTCTTAAAGCCTGAAGCCTTATAAAACCTGTTGCATCTTTATGATTATATCCACCAGCTTCATCAAAACTTGCAAGCTCTTTTTTATAAAGACTATAAAGACTTTTTCTTCCGGATACAATAACATTTCCTTTATAAAGCTTAAGTCTTATTGTTCCTGAAACCCTTTCCTGAGTTTTTTCTATCATTGTCTTTAAAGCCTGAAACTCTGGACTGAACCAAAATCCGTAGTATATAAGTTCTGCTATCTTTGGCATAAGGCTATCTTTAATTCTCATAACCTCTCTGTCAAGAGTAATCTGCTCTAAAGCCCTGTGTGCTATGTGTAAAATTGTTCCTCCGGGTGTTTCATAAATTCCTCTGCTCTTGAGCCCGACAAATCTATTTTCTACCATATCAACTCTTCCGATGCCGTGTATTCCTCCTATTTTATTAAGCTCAGAAAGAAGTTCTGCAGGGCTTAGCTTTTTTCCGTTTACTGCTATCGGTTCCCCTTTTTCGAACTCAATTTCTATATACTCAGGTTTATCGGGAGCTTTTTCAGGAGAGCTAGTCATAATAAACATATCCTCTGGTGGTTCAACCCAAAGATCTTCTAAAATACCACCTTCGTAACTTATGTGAAAAAGATTTGCATCAATACTGTAAGGCTTTTCAGGGGTTACTGGAACAGGTATTCCGTGTTTTTTAGCATATTCTATAAGATCCTGTCTCCCCCTAAAAGACCACTCTCTCCAAGGAGCAATAATTTTAAGATGAGGGGCAAGGGCAGAATAGGTTAATTCAAAGCGAACCTGATCATTGCCCTTTCCGGTTGCTCCATGGGCTACTGCATCAGCTCCTTCTTCTAAAGCAATTTTTACCTGTTCCTTAGCAATTAGCGGACGGGCAAGAGAAGTTCCCATAAGATACCAGTCTTCATATCTTGCACCTGCTTTTATAGCAAAAAATACATAATCCTTAACAAATTCTTCTTTTAAATCCTTTATTATTACCTTTTCTGCACCGCAATTTAGTCCCTTTTCTTTAATTTCCTCCCAATCTTCATCTTGCCCAAGGTCAGCACAGAAGGCAATAACAGGACATTTATATTTCTCTACAAGCCATTTTAAAATAACAGAAGTATCAAGACCTCCAGAATAGGCTAAAACTATCTTGTTTGGTTTCAAGTTCAGCTACCTCCTCTGATTATTTAGACTGTGCTGAGAGGTTTTCCCAGTTTTTCTTCAACTGATTTGACCTTTCCTTTAATGCGACCCGACTTTTCTTTTCTGTAATCTATCTTTATGTTTACAATAATGCGATTACAATCTTTCTCCAAGGCCTTAAAACAATCATTAACTACTTTTAAAGCCTCTTCCATAGTTTCGGTTTCAACAATTGTTTCCATAGGAGTTAAAACATAAGGAAAATTTGATTCTTCTATAACTTTTACAGCTCTTGCAACATACTCACTAACACTTTCTCCTTTATCTAAAGGAAAAATACTAATCCCTATTAATACACTCATAACACAACAATTTTACAATAACTTCTTTCAATATCAACTTATTTATGATTCTAATGCTTTACAAAGGCTTGACGAAGTTGAGAATTTGTTTTAGTTTTAAATTTTAAAAAAATATTTCTTAGAATCTAAATGAAACAATTCCCTCAAAAGCTGGTTATAGTAGCCAATCGTCTTCCCTTTACTGTTAGAAAGGATTTAACTTTTTCCAAAAGCCCTGGAGGGTTGGTTTCAGGGCTTGAAACTTTTTTAAAAAAAGCAGACATTAAAAACTATGTATGGATAGGATGGGCTGGGGCACATCTTGATAAAAAAAGATTTGAAGCTGTCAAAAAAAAGGCAAAAAGATTTAAAAGTTTTCCTGTTTCTATTCCTGTAAAACAATTAGATAGGTTTTATAACGGGTTTTGCAATAAAGTCCTCTGGCCGCTTTTTCATGGTTTCCCAAGCTATGTGGTATATGATGAAAGTTATTGGGAAACTTATGTAGAAGTAAACAAGCTTTTTTGTGATGAAGTAGCTAAACATATCACCAAAGATACAGTGGTGTGGGTTCATGATTATCATCTTATGCTTCTTCCTTCAATGCTCAGAGAGCTTTTTCCGGAAATTTTAATGGGATTTTTTCTTCATATCCCCTTTCCACCACCTGAAATTTTCATGCAACTTCCTTGGAGAAAAGAACTTCTTGAGGGTCTTTTGGGTTGTGATCTTATAGGTTTTCATAT
Organism: Thermodesulfobacterium sp.; assembly: GCA_036781525.1. Lineage (GTDB taxonomy): Bacteria > Desulfobacterota > Thermodesulfobacteria > Thermodesulfobacteriales > Thermodesulfobacteriaceae > Thermodesulfobacterium. The sequence continues at coordinate 26,334 of DAIQAS010000003.1, forward strand.
CTATGAATATACCACTAATTTTTTAAGAGCCCTTTCCCGAACCCTGGGAATAGACCACAAAATGGGAGGTATTTTATATCATGATAGATTCATAAAAGTTGAAACCTTCCCCATGGGTATTGATTTTGACCTTTTTCATAATGCATGTGAGAAAAGAAAAATAAAAAATTTTGTAAAAAAAATTAAAAACCAGCTGAAAGGTAAAAAAATTATCTTTTCAGTTGATAGACTTGATTATACCAAAGGAATTTATAATAGACTTTTAGCGTTTGAAAAAGTTTTACGCAGAAGGCCTGATCTTCACGAAAAGGTAGTTCTAATAATGGTTGTGGTGCCATCTCGAGAAGGAGTAGAACAGTATCAAAGGATGAAAAAACAATTAGAAGAAAAAATAAGTGAAATTAACGGGACTTTTGGCAAAATATACTGGACCCCTGTATTGTATTACTATAGATCCCTCAACTTTGATGAACTGGTAGCCCATTATTTAGCTTCAGATGTAATTTTGGTTACTCCTCTTAAAGATGGTATGAATCTTATTGCTAAGGAATTTGTTGCCTCAAGAAAAGATAAAAAAGGTGTTTTAATACTTTCTGAATTTGCGGGAAGTGCAAGAGAATTAGGAGAAGCCCTTATTGTAAATCCCAATTCTATAAATGACCTGGCAGACACTTTGGAAAAAGCTCTTGAAATACCAGAGGAAGAACAAGCAGAAAGAAATACCTTTATGCAAGAAAGACTTAAAAGATATAACATAGTAAAATGGGGAAAAGATTTCTTTTCAACCCTTGAAACCATTAATAACAAAAAATTTAAACTTACTACCAAACTCTTAAATCAAGACCTCATCAACAGAATTAAAGGTTCTTTTAATAAAGCTTCTCACAGAATACTTTTCCTTGACTATGACGGTACCTTGGTACCAATTGTTTCAAAACCTCATCTTGCTGCTCCAGATAAAGACCTCAAAGAACTTTTGAACTCTCTTTCTCAAATTCCAAATACAGATGTAGTAATTATTTCTGGAAGAAAAAAAGAAGATTTAGTTAAATGGTTTGACGGAATAAAAGTAAATTTCATAAGTGAGCACGGTATCTTTATTAAAAAACATAATAAAGATTGGGAAGCCCTTGTAAATATATCTCCAGATTTTAAACAAGCTATAAAAAATATAATGGAAGTCTATGTAGATAGACTTCCCCAATCTTTTATTGAGGAAAAGGAGTTTTCCATAGTGTTTCATTACAGGAATGCAGATCCTGAATTGGCAAGCTTAAGAGTTGCAGAACTGATTGACGAATTGCTTATATTAACAGGAAATATGCAGGTAAATCTTATCTTAGGAAACAAAGTAATAGAAATAAGACCTGCAGGTATTGACAAAGGAGTAGCAGCTAATATACTTCTAAAAGAAAAACCTTATAATTTTATTCTTGCTGTGGGAGATGATACAACTGATGAGGATTTATTTATGAGTCTTCCAGAAGAGGCAATAACTATAAAAGTTGGATTGGGGAGATCTTTTGCTAAATATAGTGCAAAATCTTATATAGAAGTAAGAAAATTACTTGAGAGTTTAATAAAAGATGGATAGTCCTTTTATTTTTAAATCTGAACTCTGGATACCAAGATATACAGGAATTAAAGCTCATTCTATAAGAGAGTTTATAGAAATTCTAAGGACTATTGACAAATTTTCCATTTTTTATCATATGTACATAAATATTTTTAACTATCACAATTTACCCACTTTTTATGCCAACAGTATTTCTTATTGGTTTTATAAAAATGGCAACCTTTTGTTAGCAGAAAAACTCTCTATAATTGATCCTTTAGACTATTATGATCTTGAGGAATTAAGAAATGCAATTTTACAAGTACTTGAAAAAAATTATGATTCAGATTGGGATGGAAAGGAAACCTCTCCTTTTTACTTTATCACAGCTGAAAGAGAAATCATAGAATGTGAAAAAATTGCTAACACCTTAGATCAGTTTATAGAGGGGCTCAAAAAATCAAGTATAAATTCTATTTTTTATCATATGGTAACTTCAAGGATTGAGAATAAAACCTTAGTAAATGACTATTCTGCTTGGCTGTTTAATATAGGTGAAGCAAAAAAAGCAGAAAAAATAAATAAACTGGATATCTATACAATGAATTTATATGAAGTAAAAAAAGAAATAATAAAAATTATGGAAAGTGAATAATGTTAGAACAGTATATTCCTTTTGTCGGCGAAGAAACAATTGAAGAATTAAAGTTTCTCAGTAAAAAGTTAAAAAACCTACGAATACTTCATGTAAATTCTACTTATAAAGGTGGAGGAGTTGCTGAGATTTTGCATAGACTTGTTCCACTTATGAATGAACTTGAAATAAAAACAGACTGGAAGGTCTTTAAAGGTGATGAAAAATTTTTTAATTTTACAAAAAAACTGCACAACCTGCTTCATCTACCTTGCGGAAAATGTATTAATAGTGAAGAAATTGTTCACTATTTAAAAACCACTTATGAAAATTTAGAGGAGATAGATACAGAAAATTACGATATTGTATTTATCCATGATCCTCAACCCATGGGTCTAATTGTAAAAAAACAGCCCGGGCAAAAATGGATATGGAGATGCCATGTAGATACTTCTACTCCAGATCCACAAGCCTGGGATTTTCTGGAAAATTTTTTAAATGCTTACGATGCCTGTATTTTTCACATGCCCGAATTTGTATATGAAAAAATAGAAATTCCAACTTATACTATTCGTCCATCTATAGATCCTCTACACCCTAAGAATATAGAATTATCTGAAGATGAAATAAAAACCACTATAAGTAAATTCGGTATAGATCCAGAAAAACCCATTGTTATACAAGTTTCCCGCTTTGATAGATTAAAAGATCCTTTTGGTGTTTTTGAGGCATTCAAAATGGTAAAGAGAAAATATGACTGTCAGCTCATCCTTGTAGGATCATTTGCTTCTGATGACCCAGAAGGAGAGATTGTATATAAAGAACTCCTTAATCTTACTGCAGATGAGAAAGATGTCTTTGTGCTCAATCTTCCTCCTGACAGTCATAGAGAAATTAATGCATTTCAAAGAGGAGCTACAGTTGTTGTGCAAAAATCTTTAAAAGAAGGCTTTGGTCTGGTTGTTTCTGAAGCTATGTGGAAAGGAAAACCAGTTGTAGGTTCTAATGTAGGAGGAATTAAAAGACAAATTGTTCACGGAGTAACAGGTTATCTTGTAAACAGTGTTGAAGGTGCTGCAGTAAGAATAAAACAGCTATTAGCAAATAAATATTTTAGAGAAGAAATGGGATTTCATGCTAAAGAAAGAGTAAAACATAGATTTTTAATTATTCGCCATTTAAGGGATTATCTAATACTTATCTACAAAATTTTAAATCAAAAGTCCTAAGATTCTTATCAAACCTCTCAGCAGGCTCCACAGGCTTTGCATTTTTCTAATTTGCAGAAACTGCTTGTTCTAAAATTTAAAGCTTTTTGCCATTCTTTCCAGAGATATTCTTTCTTTACCCCGATATCAATTTTGTCCCACGGAAAAACATTTCTCAGAGAATTTTCAGGAGCTAAAATTTCAGAAAGATTAGAAATACCTTTGATAGCTTTTTTATAATTTTCTCCCTTTGCTATTAGGATAAGAAATTTATTTATATACCTATCTCCCCTTGCAATCAAGGCCTGAATAAATGCTTCCTTGGGAGATTCAATCTTTAAATTTTTAATAACCCCCAATTCTCTTTTAATAATTTTTTCTCTATTTTTAAGCACCTTTAAATCTAAAAATTCAGCCCATTGAAATGGTGTATGTGGCTTTGGGACAAAAAAAGAAAAAGTAAACGAAAAATTGAGTTTATATTTCCTTTTTAGCACTTTTTTTATAAATTCTACCGTTTCTTCCAAATCTTTTTCTTCTTCCAGTGGTAAACCTAACATAAAATAAAATTTGACATTTTTAAGCCCTTTTTTCTGAAATTGATTTAATGTCCAGAAAATTTCTTCATCAGATAAATTTTTATTTATTACCCTTTTTAGTTTTAAGGATGCTGTTTCAGGAGCAATAGCAATGCTTTTTGTTCCCTGAAAAAGCTCTAAGAATTCCTCATTTAGAGCATCTATTCTTAAAGAAGAAAAAGTAAGGGTGCACCTTTTCTCTAAAAGTTTTTTGCCAAGAAAAAGCACTTCTCTTTTATCTGCAAATTCAAGTCCAACAAGTCCAACCTTAGATTTTTCTGGAATTTCATCTATTACTTTTTTTAAAAGCTCTTCTGAATGTGTTCTCGGAGGTCTATAAACAAACCCGGCAGCGCAAAACCTACAGGCTCTACCGCATCCCTTAGAAACCTCTATTAAATAAGTATCCGAAAACTCTGCCTTTTTGCTTATAACTTTTGAATATATAATTTCCTTAGGCCTTTTTGCTTTGGCTACTCTAATAATTTTCTTATTCTCAATAGCAGGAACATAGGTAAAAGGTAGCTCATTTAGTTCTTCTAAGAGTTTTTTCTTATTCTGAAAATGTTTCAAAAAAAGGGGCATCACCTTTTCTTCTATTTCCTCCCACTCACCAAGCAAAAATGCATCAATAAATTCTGAAATTGGCTCAGGATTTAACCAGGTAGCAACCCCTCCTGCTAAAACAACTTCTTTTCGCTTTTTTGAATTAAGTTCAATTTCTCCTTGCATCAAAATTTTTACAACATTTATGTAATCAACTTCAAAGGAAATAGAAAAAAGTATGAGATCAAAATCTTTAAGAAAATTTTTACTTTCAATAGACCTTAAGGGTATATCCCTTTCAGGCAAAAAAAACCTTTCACAAACAATTTCATCATATTTATTAAGCCTCTCATAAATATAGAGAAATCCAAGATTTGACATTCCAACTCTATAGTAATTAGGAAAAACAAGGGCAATAGAGAGCCTATCTCTCCATTTCTTTTTTATATAGTTTTTTTCAAACCTTAAGTAATCCATAATTTATGCCTTGCAAGGTTTTCCTTTTGATTATAAAATAGTTTTGAGTTTTTAAAAAGGACGGCTTTTTGATGAAAAAGAATTTTTTAATAATTGCTGGTCCCTGTGTTCTTGAAGACTTTGAAGGAGCACTTTATATTGCTCAGTTTTTAAAAGAATTGGTCCCTAAATTTGGTTTTGATTATGTTTTTAAGGCTTCTTTTGATAAAGCAAACAGGACTTCTCTTTTTTCCTATAGAGGCCCCGGGCTTGAAAAAGGACTTTCTTGGCTTGAAGATATAAAAAAGAAAGCAGGAGTAAAAATTACCACCGATGTTCATGAAACCTGGCAGGTAAAGCCTGTTTCTGAGATAGTAGATATTATTCAGATCCCTGCATTTCTTTGTAGACAAACTGATCTTGTAGTTTCAGCTTCTAAAACAGGAAAAACCATAAACATTAAAAAGGGCCAATTTATGTCTCCCTGGGATATGAAATATGTCTTACAAAAAGCTCAAGCTCACAATCCTGAAGAAGTTCTTCTTACTGAAAGAGGATATTCTTTTGGATATAGAAACTTAGTTGTTGATTTTAGATCCATTCCTATAATGAAAAGTTTTGGAGTAAGAGTTATTTTTGACGCTACTCACAGTGTTCAACTTCCAGGTGGCGGAGAAGGTAAATCCGGAGGACAAAGGGAATTTGTTCCTTATCTTATAAGGGCTGCTGTAGCAGTAGGAGTTGATGGAATTTTTATGGAAGTTCATCCAGATCCTGATAATGCTCTATGTGATGGCCCAAATTCTTTACCTCTTTCAGATTTGGAAAATATTTTAAGACAAATAAAAGACTTAAGGGATGTTATTGAAAAACATGGAATATCCTGAAAATGTATTAAAAAAAGCAAGCAGAATAAAATTTCTTCTTCTTGATGTAGATGGAGTTCTCACAGACGGAAGAATTATTATAGATAGCAATGGGATTGAGATAAAGCATTTCAATGTTCTTGATGGAATGGGAATAAAGCTCTTACAAAAAATTGGTGTTGAAGTAGGAATACTTTCAAGCAGATTTTCTTTGGTTGTAGAACACAGGTCAAAAGAGCTTGGTATTGAAACAATTATACAGGGAGAACTTAAAAAACTTAACTCTTACGAAAAACTTTTAAAAGAAAAAAAACTTAAAGATGAAGAAATTGCTTATATAGGTGATGACTGGGTAGATTTGCCAATTCTTAAAAGGGTTGGACTCGCTATAGGAGTGCCAAATGCCTGGTATCCAGTTAATGAGTATGTAGATTACATAACAAAACATCCCGGAGGAAGCGGAGCTGTAAGAGAAGTTTGTGACCTTATTTTGAAGGCTAAAGGAAAATGGGAAGAACTTTTAAACTCCTATTTAGTCTAATTATTTTCAATTTTTTATTTTATTCTTTTTCTTTTCCCTTTAAAATTATTTCTCATGATCTAAAATATGCTTTTTACAAAAGAGAACGACTTATTTGGAGTTTTAAAATAAGAGATTTTGTTCAGGAAGAAAATGGAAATTTTAAAGGGAAAGGAATTTACATTATAAACAAAGAAAAGGGACTTGAAATCTGGGCAGATAAAGGATTTTATAAAAAAAGGGAAGATAAATTTTTGCTTGAAAATAATGTCCGGCTTATAACCTCTGAATACGGAGAAGTCATTACTCAAGAATTAATATTTTATCCTAAAAAAAATCTTATTTTTACTGATAAAGAAGTTCTTGTAATAAAAAAAGACATAAAAATAAAAGGGGTTGGACTTATCTATGATGTTGAAACCGGAAACTTTAAAGTAAAAGAAAAAGCAAAGGTTAAACTGAAACTCTAATGGACATCAAAAAAGAAAAATTTCTTCTTTCTGCTTATGAAAAAGCCAAAGGTCATAGAAGCCGGGTTAAAGAAAGATTTTTAAAAGAAGGTCCGGAAAGATTTACTGATGAAGACCTTCTTGAACTCCTTCTCATTCTAAATATTCCTTACAGAGATACAAGGAAACTTGCAAGAGAACTGCTTAATCATTACAAAACCCTTGATAAAGTGCTTGATGCACCTCTGGAAGAGCTTTCAACTTTTAAAGGATTAAAAGAAAAGTCGGCTTTACCTTTAAAGGTGGTAAAAGAAGTTGCAAGAAGATATTTAAAGGCAAAAGCTGAAAAATCAGAATACCTCAGATCACCGAAAGAAGTTTACGAATACTTAAGATATGAAATGCAAAATCTTAAAAGAGAGGTATTAAAAATAGTTCTTCTTGATGCAAAGTCTAAAATTCTTGCTATAGAAACACTTTTTGCAGGAACTGTAACTGAAAGCGCTGTATACCCAAGAGAAATTTTTGTAAAAGCCTTTGAGAAAAATGCTGCTTCTTTAATACTGGTTCATAACCATCCCTCAGGCGAGACAACTCCTTCTAAAGAAGACATCAGACTTACTAAAAATATGATTCTTGCAGGAAGACTTCTTCAATGTAAAGTTATTGATCATATTATTGTAGGTAAAGAAGGATATTTCAGTATGGCAGAAAAAGGAATTATAGAATCCTTAGAAAAAGAAATAACAGGTGTGTTAAGATGAAAATTAAAATCGCTAAAAAAGCCGGATTTTGTATGGGAGTAAGAAGGGCTGTAAATCTTGTTTTAAAAGCTTTAAATGAAAAAAGAAGTCCCATATATACTTACGGACCACTTATTCACAACCCTCAAACACTTGAACTTTTAAACAACCTCGGAGTTAGGGTTATTAAAAATCCAGAAGAAAAGGTAGATTCTGGGATCTGCATTATAAGAGCCCATGGAATACCTCCTCAAGAAAAAGAAAAGTTATCTCAAAGACACAAAATAATAGATGGAACCTGCCCAAGGGTTTTAAAAGTGCAAGCACTTGCCAGAAAAGCTGTTTCTGAAGGTAAAGAAGTGGTTATTATAGGAGATAAAAATCACGCAGAAATTAAGGGTATTCTCGGATACTGTAAGGATAAAGGTTTTGTGGTCAGCTCTTTTGAAGATATAGAAACTTTGCCAGAACTTAAAAATTATGTAATACTTTCTCAAACTACCCAGGATGAAAAGCTTTTTGAAGAACTTTCTCAGGCTATTCTTAGAAAATATCCCAATGGAGAAGTTATTAATACTATCTGTAATGCAACAGAAATAAGGCAGAATGAAGTCAGAAATCTTAGCAAAATCTGCAATTCTATTATAGTCATTGGAGGAAAATTTAGTGCCAATACCAATAGACTTGCAGAAATTGCAAAAAAAGAAGGTAAAAAGGTCTATCTTATAGAAAGGACCGAAGAAATACCCTTGGAAGAACTTAAGAATGAAAAAGCAGTTGGAATAACAGCCGGTGCTTCAACTCCAAACTGGCTGATTAATGAAGTAGTCGATTTCTTAAAATCAAATACCTCAGCGATTTACAGGCTTTTAAAATATTTTTCTTTTCTTTCCTTTCTTCCTTCTCTTAATTTTACTTTACTCTTCTTGGGGCTCTTAAGTTTTTTAGATAACGGTTTAAACATAAAGAATTTATATCTAACTTTTTCTTTATTTTCTTTCTTAATGCTTAAGTATAATCTGGAAAGTCTACAAAACATAAAAAGCTTTGGATTTTACTATACCATAAAAGGCAACTTTTTGAAAAATCATAGAACTTTAGTAAAATCTCTTATTGTTATCTTTGCCTTTTTATGTGCTTTAAGTGGCTTTTTTTATCATCCAAGAATTTTAGCTTCTTTTGTAGTTTTTCTAATTTTAAATCAGATATTTTTAAAAACTCCCTTTCACTTTTTTATGGAACCTCTTATACTTATAGGGCTTGCTCTCTTTTTTTATCCTTTCTGGAATCTTACTTTTTCCTTAATATTTTTACAAGTCTTTCTTTTAATTCTCTTTTTGCGTCTTTACTTTGAAGCAGTTTATTTTCAAACAGATGGATTTTTACCAGAAAATTTCTTATTTTCCTTTTTCGAGTATAAAGAAAATAAAATATACAGATTGATGTTAATTACTATTTCACTTGGTGCTTTTTTTGTATTACCCCTTCTTTATTTTAATAAATTTTACATTGTTTTTCTAATCCCCTGGGGCCTTGCTTATAAACTTTTTGTTTTTCTAAAAAGAAGACCCTTAGGACAAATAGTTTATATGGAAAATTTATCCCTAATTTTACCTCTTACTTTTAGCCTATTAAGTTTGCTTTTTAAATAAAATGTTTAAAGAAGAAGATATTTTCTTTATGGAAGAAGCTTTAAAAGAGGCTGAGCTTGCCTTTAAAGAAGATGAAGTTCCTGTAGGAGCTGTAATTGTAAGTCCTGAGGGAAAAATAATAGGAAAGGGAAGAAACCAGATTATTAAATTTTGCGACCCCACAGCCCATGCAGAAATTTTAGCCATCAAAGAGGCTTGTAAAACTTTGGGTAATTACAGACTTATTGGTTGTAAAATGTATGTAACCTTAGAGCCCTGCCCAATGTGTGCTTATGCCCTTGTGCTTGCAAGAATTGATGAATTAATATTTGCAACTGCTGATGAAAAAACAGGAGCCTGCGGAAGCATTTATAACATAGTAAACGATAAAAGACTTAATCATCAGATTAAAATAAAAGAAGGACTTTTAAAAGAAAAATCTCAAAAGCTGTTAAAAGAATTCTTTAAAGCAAAAAGATAAAATTTAATTTTTATATACACAAACTCTGTTTTTCCCTAATCTTTTAGCCTCATACATGGCATTATCTGCTTTTTGGATAGCATCAAGAAGGTCATCTCCGGGCTCATAGATAAATATACCTATACTTACAGTAATTTTAAGTTCAGGAAAATCCTTAAATTTAATAGCCTCAATCTTCTTTCTAAGGCGTTCTCCTAACTTTTTCCCTTCTTCAAAATCACATCTATAAGCTATAACCAAAAATTCTTCTCCTCCGTATCTAATTACCTCATCAGTAATTTTAACATTTTTTCTTAAAATTTTTGCCAAGTTTTTTAAAACCCTATCTCCTATCACATGACCATAGGTATCATTGATATTTTTAAAATTATCTATATCAACCATAAAAATAGCTGTAGGCCCATTTATCTTTTTTAATTTAAGTTTTATAAGATCTAAATAAGATCTATTATTAATTTCTGTTAATGGATCTATGTAAATT
>DAIQAS010000004.1:0-35753 GCA_036781525.1 Thermodesulfobacterium sp.
TCTCATATGATGGATCTAATTTATATCCGTTAATCTCAAAAGAAACAAGATAATCGGGATACCTCAAATAAAGCTGAACAGGAAGACCTGTATCTGATGTTTCTTCTTTCATTAAGAAGTTTTTCAAAAATTCAAGACTTTCTTGGTTAACACTCTCAGGAGAAAAAACTATATTAAGTTTTGCATCTTTAAAAAGCTTAAGGTCTTTTAACTCTGCCAAATCCTCTATCAAAAGAACAGAATTTTCATCTTCTTTATCAATTTCTCCTTTAAACCAGAGCATTGCCCCTTCGGTTAGAAGGTGTAAATATTGTTTATAAATATCGGGAAAAGCAAGGGCTTTTAACGCTGCCTTTTCATCTTCTATTTTTAGAATTGCCATTTTGTCTCCATTTTTTGTGCTTTTTACTTTTACTTCAGAAACAACTCCGGCTACAATTATCTTTGTTCCTTCCTGGATTTCTTTTAATTTCTCCATATTGTAAGAAGAAAAAATATCAATCCAGTTTCTAAATCTTCTGATGGGGTGATCAGTAAGGTAAAATCCGAGTGCTTCCTTTTCAAAATTTAATTTTTCATCTAAGTCCCATTCGGGAACTTCTTCCAAAGTAAAGGCTTTATCAAGACTCAGCAAGGCTGTCTGTTTGAAAAGGCTTGAAAATTTAGCCTGATTAGAAAGAGACAAAGCTGTTGAAAGATTGTGCATAAGTTTTGCTCTATTTGGCTCTAAGCTATCAAAAGCTCCTGCTTTAATTAAAGCCTCTATGGTTTTTTTATTTACCTTTTTTGTATCTACCTTGCTACAAAAATCCATAAAGGACTTATAGGGTCTTTTTCTTAAAATTTCGTTAACCGCTTCTTCTCCCACATTTTTTATGGCATAAAGCCCTATTCTTATAGCATTTTCTTCAACTGTAAAACCCGCCTCACTTTTGTTTATATCTGGAGGGAGAATTTTTATTCCCATTTCATTGGCTACTGCTAAATATTTACTTACTTCTTCGCTTTTATTGGCTTCATAAGTAAGGATAGAGGCTATAAAATAAATAGGATAATGTGCCTTTAGATAAGCAGTCTGATAAGCAACAAGTGCATAAGCTGCTGAATGACTTTTATTAAAGCCGTAATCAGCAAACTTCTCAATTAAATCAAAAACTTTTTCCGCTATTTCACGGGGTATGTTTCTTTCAACAGAACGGGAAACAAATTCTTCTCTTAAACTCTCCATCAGGTCTTTTTCTTTCTTACCTATGGCTCTTCTTAACAAATCTGCTTCACCAAGAGTATATCCCGCCAAAGCCCTTGCTATTTCCATTACCTGTTCTTGATAAACTATTACTCCATAAGTTTCCTTTAAAATCGGCTCTAAAAGCGGGTGCAAATATTCTGGTTTTCTTCTACCGTGCTTTGTCTCTATGTATTGATCTACAAGTCCTCCTTCAAGAGGTCCTGGTCTGTATAAAGCAAGCACCGCTATAAGATCGTTAAAATCTGTAGGTTTAAGTCTTCTCAACAATTCTTTCATTCCGTCAGATTCAAGTTGAAAAACTCCATCGGTTTCACCTTTCCTTAAAAGTTCAAAAGTCTTTTCATCATCCAAAGGGATGTCATTTATATTTATATCTATTCCTTCATAGCGTTTTATCAATTTTAATGTATGATCTATAATGGTAAGTGTTTTTAAACCCAGAAAGTCAAATTTAATTAAACCCACTGTTTCACAGGCTTTCATGTCAAACTGGACAAGAATTTCTTCCTCATCTACCTTCATAAGGGGTGCTACTTCTGTAATAGGTTTTCCTGCTATTATCACCCCTGCAGCATGTTGACTTGCATGCCTCGGAAGCCTTTCAAGCTTTTTTGCAAGTTCAAAAAGCTCTCTAAGTTTTTCATTTTTTTCCATAAGTTCTTTGAATTCTTCTCTCTGAAGCTCTTTCTCCAGAGTTACATCAATTCCAGGACTTATCATTTTTGCTATAGGATCTATTTCCTTAGGCTTGAAACCAAGAACCCTTCCCACATCTCTTACAACTTGTCTTGCTTTAAGCTGTCCAAATGTGGCAATTTTAGCTATATATTCCTTTCCATAGGTTTTAGCTACATAATCTATTACTTCATCTCTTCTTTCCATACAAAAATCCACATCTATATCAGGTAGACTCGGTCTTTCCTTATTCAAAAATCTTTCAAAAAGAAGTCCCCATCTTAGGGGATCAAGGTTTGTAATTCCCAAAGCATAAGATGTAAGAGCTCCTGCAGCTGAACCTCTTCCCGGCCCTACAGGTATCTTTTGAGACTTTGCCCAGTCAATAAAATCTGCAACAATTAAAAAATAACTTGCATATCCCTTTTCTATGATAACATCAAGCTCATATTCCAATCTTTCCCAGTATGTCTTTTCATCTGCTGCAAGTTCTCCTTTAGCTTTAAGTTCTTCGAGTCTTTTTTTCAACCCTTCTTTTGCCTTTTTTACAAAATAACTTTCTGCTGTTTCTCCCTCAGGAATTTTTGCCTTTGGAAATAAAACCTCTCCTGTTTTTATCTCCAGATTTATTTTTTCAAAAATTTCCATGGTATTGGTAATAAGGTCCTTAGGGAAATCTTGAAATCTTTCTATCATTTCTTCAGTGCTTGCTAAATAAAGCTTATCTGTATTGAATTTAAACCTATCTGGGTCAGAAAGCTTATGCCCTGTCTGAATACAAAGAAGAACCTCATGAGCAAGTGCATCTTCTTTATCTAAATAATGACAATCTGCCGTAGCTACACACTTAATACCAAGTTTTTCTCCTATTTCTAAAAGGGCTTCGTTAACTTTATTTTGTTCTGGGATATCATTTTTCTGAATTTCCAAGTAAAAATCTTCCTTAAATAGATCTTTATACCACTTGGCAACATTTAAAGCTTTATCAATTTGTCCGTTTAGAATAAGCCTTGGTATTTCTCCATCCAAACAAGCGCTCATAGCAATAAGACCCTGATGATGGGCCGTAAGAAGTTCTTTATCTATACGAGGTCTATAGTAAAATCCTTCAAGATAGGCTTTGCTTGCAAGTTTTAAAAGATTTTGATATCCCTCTTCATTTTTTGCAAGCAAAACAAGATGACATCCTGCATCTCCTCTTTTTGAAGCCTTTTTTTCAAAACGAGAGCCCTCAGCAACATAAAACTCGCACCCTATTAATGGTTTTAATCCTGCTTCTTTTAATTTAGTATAAAAATGTATTATTCCGTATAGAGTTCCGTGATCAGTAATAGCACAACCTGGCATTTTATACTCTGTAAGTCTTTTTATAAGGTCTTCTATTCTGATAGCTCCATCAAGCAAACTCCATTCTGTATGAAGATGAAGATGAACAAAAGAATCCATGGAAAAACCACCCCCCTTAAAACTTATTAGTCTAAAATGACCAGATTATCTCTGTGAATAACTTCTTTATTTACCTTTTCATCAGAGAATTTTAATTTTAAAAGTTCCTGAGCTGAAAAGTTTATCAATCCTTTAGCCAGAGATTTCCCCTTAAGGTTAACACATTCCACACAAGCACCTTTTGGAAAGTTACCCTCAACACTTATAATCCCACCAATTAAAAGACTCTTTCCATTTTTTAAAATAGCTTTTTCTGCACCTTCATCAATAAACAGTTTTCCTTCTGGTTTTATATAGTATTTTATCCAGAGCTTCCTCATACTAAGTTTTCTCTCTTTTGCCCAAAAAACTGTCCCTATATCTTCTCCACTCCAGAACTTTTCTATAACTAAAGGTGTTCTTCCAGGGAGAATAACCATGGGGATTCCCATAGAGCCTGCCATCTGAGCAGCAAGTAATTTTGAATACATACCTCCTCTGCCGAGTCTTCCGGGATTTTTACCGGCCATACTCATAATTTCTGGGGTAATCTCATCAACTTCTCTTATTCTTTCAGCTTGAGGATTCTCCCTTGGATCTTCTTTGTAAAGAGAATCTACATCTGATAAAACTATGAGAATATCTGCTTCTATGGTTCCTGCTACAAGAGCTGAGAGTATATCATTGTCACTAAATCTTATTCCCTCTGTAGTAACCGTATCGTTTTCATTTACAATGGGGATAATTTTCCATTTTAAAAGTGTTTCAAGAGTTTTTTTCGCATTAAGATATCTTTCCCTCTGAGATAAATCTTCATCCGTTAATAAGACTTGAGCAACATGAATTCCATACTGGTGAAACATATCCTCATAGGCCTGAATAAGTGCAGCCTGTCCTACAGCAGCAAGTGCCTGTTTTTCTGTTAAAGATATAGGTTTTTTAAAGTATTTAAGTTTTGCCCTTCCGCAAGCAATAGCACCAGAAGAAACAAGTACCACTTTATATCCTGCATTAGTAAGCCGGTTGATTTCATAAGTCAAATTATGAAGAACTTGATAATTCAGCCCTTCATCTTCTTTGGTTATAACAGCACTCCCGACTTTTAATACAATTTTTTTTACTTTTTTAAGTAGGGCTTGAACCCTTTTCTCTCTATCCATAATTTAGGTTTTCTTCTTTCTTCTTTTTTTCGAGTATCTTCCAAATAGCATAAATAAGTTCAAGAACTCCTTGTCCTGTTACAGCAGAAATTGGATATATTTTATTTTGATCCCCTTTTTCAAAAACTTCAACTATGCTTTTAATTTTTTCTGGATCAGGCATAATATCTATCTTATTTAAAGCAATTAAATATTCCTTTTCAAGAAGTTTGGGATTGAAAAGTTCTAATTCTTTTTTTAGTATTTTAAAATCTTTTATAACTTCTTCACCTTTTGAAATATCAAGAACATATAAAAGTATTCTTGTTCTTTCTATGTGTTTTAAAAATTCATGTCCAAGCCCTATTCCTTTGTGTGCTCCCTCTATTAATCCAGGGATATCTGCCACAATAAAGGTATTCCCATCAAAAAGTCTTACTACTCCCAGATTAGGCTCAAGGGTTGTAAAAGGATAATCAGCAATCTTTGGCTTTGCAGCAGAAATTCTGCTAAGAAGAGTTGATTTACCTGCATTAGGTAGTCCCACAAGTCCCACATCTGCAATAAGTTTAAGCTCAAGTATAAGCCATCTTTCTTCTCCGGGAGTTCCGGGTTCTGCAATCCTTGGTGCCTGTCTTGTTGGGGTTGCAAAATGGGCATTCCCTCTTCCTCCTTTACCTCCACGGGCAACAACAATGATTTGTCCAGGCTCCGTGAGATCCCCTAAAATTTCTCCTGTTTCAGCATCCTTTACAATTGTCCCTACAGGCACCCTTAATATAAGATCTTCTCCGTCTTTTCCCTTCATTTTTTTACCCATCCCGGGTTTGCCGTTTTCTGCTCTGAAATGAACTTGATGATGAAAATCGTAGAGAGTGTGAACTTGGGGATCTGCAATTAAAATTACATCTCCTCCGTCTCCTCCGTCTCCTCCGTCAGGACCACCTTTGGGAACATACTTCTCCCTTCTGAAACTTATACAACCTGCGCCACCGTTTCCAGCTTTTACATAAATTCTTGCCTGATCTACAAATCTTGCCATAATCAGCTTTTCTTTTTTTCATCTTTATATTTGAAATATTTTTCAAAAAGTTTTATAAAACTTGCTGTATCAAATTTTTCTTCGTCTACATTTAAATTAGAAAAAGGTATCTCTGCTCTTGCCTTCTCTCTATGTCCACCTGCTAATCCCACATCTTTAAAAAGTCTCATTGCCAACTTTCCTGCATCCTTTCTATATCCATCACATCTTATTATAATTACCAAATTTTTTTTGTATTCTCCTCCTACGAAAACCCATGAGGTATCGTAAATTTTATTTAGAAAATCAGCTATTATAACAAGTATATCTGTATTCAAAACCTTTCCTATATACGCAAATATTCTATTTTTTTGAAATTTAAGCTGATCAAGTGCTATTTTAAAATACTTAAGCTCTGATCTTCTAATATGATATCCTTCCATTTTATTTAAAAGGTATCTGTTCATATATTTGTATAATTTCTGAAAAGCTGTTACATCATGTGGATTAGCACTTCTTCCAAAATTATCTGTATCAACTTTAATTCCGTAAATTAAAGCTGTTGCCAAATAAACAGAGGGCTTTATTTTTAAAGTTTTCAAGTATTCAAAAAGAATGGTTGAAGCAGCTCCATAATTTGGACGAATATCTACATATTCAGCCTCCCATCCATCTGTAGGTGGATGATGATCTATAACTGCGGTAAATTTTATATTTTTAAACTCTTCTCTATGGGTAGGCTGTGAATCAACAAGTATAAATTTATTGTAAGAAGCTAAAAGTTCTTCAGAGAATTTAACAAGCGGTATTTTTAAAATGTCAACCATTACTTTGTTATTCAGTCTTGCAATTTCATTTACATTAGAAATGCCTATTTTTTCTACTCTGCTTTGTAAAATTCTTTTCAAAGCAAGAGCACACGCCAAAGCATCTGGATCTGCCCAAATAAGAATTAATACTTTATCTTCTTTGTTAAAAAGTTTTAAGAAATAACTAACTCTTTCCTTATTAGATCTAAACTTTTGCTTTTTATAATTTGATTTGTCCATTAGACTGATATTAATAGAGTGTGCAATTTTTTATTTCTTTTGAATAATTTTTTAAATTATAATACAGGTAAAAATCAGGGTCAATTTTTTCATCTCCCTCTAACCACTTAATAATTTGTGAATTCCCTATAAGAATTTCAATAGGTTTTTTTCTCTCCTCAAATTCATAGGGTCCTTCAATAAACTTAAATTCCTCAAAGTTTTCTTTTATGATTTTTAGAATTAAAAGAGAAGTTTTAACAGGTTTGTACCTGTTATAATCAACCACATGTATTTGAAAACCATAACATCTTTTTCCTTTCCACTTATCAAAGGTCGGTTCAAAAACAACTGGTCTTAAAACAAATCCATCTTTTTCTGGTTTAAAATTTTTCTGAAAAATAGGAATCAACTTTTTTAAGTCTAAATAAGGCGCACCAAAAAGTAAAAAAGGAGCTGTTGTCCCTCTTCCCTCAGAAAGATTTGTTCCTTCTAAAAGAACCTGTCCTGGATAAACAAGTGCTGTCTCCCAAGAAGGCATATTTGGCGAAGGTAATATCCAGGGACGCTTTAGCTCTGGATATAGCACACTCTTTTTATATCCTTTCATTTCTATTACTTCTAAATCCAGATTTTTAAATCTACGATTTTTAAATAAAATAGCAAGCTCTCCTATAGTTAAACCATGTCTTAGAGGTAGTGTATCCATCCCCACAAAAGAAAAATATTCAGGTTCTAAAAGGGGACCTTCAATTTGATCTCCAATAGGATTTGGTCTATCAAAAACTATTAGCTTTTTTCCCTTTTTTTCACAAACCTCCATTAAAAGGTATAAAGTCCAAATGTATGTATAAACCCTACATCCCACTTCCTGCAAATCAACAAAAACAATATCCACCTCTTCTAAATGTGCTTTCCCTGGCTTAAGTCTCGGTCCATAAAGACTTATTACGGGAGTCTGAGTAAAGGGCTCAATTTCATCTCTTGAGCCTATCATATTTGCCTGTTTTTCTGAATAAAGACCGTGTTGAGGAGAGAAAATCAATTTAAAGTTTTTTTTAAAGATTTCCTTAAAATAAATAAATACCGGAGTGAATTTATAATCTACTGATGCTTGATTACAGAGAAGGGCAACCCTTTTCCTCTGATATTTCTTAAAAATCTCCTCTTTTAAGAACCTTTCTACACCATATAAAATTTTAAGATTTTTTATCATTGGAATAAGTTTGAGAAAGTTTTAAGCTCTGAATGTATGTTTCTATTCCTTTAGCTATTCCTTCGGCAATCATTTCTAAATAGTGTGAATTTTTCAGCCTGCTTTCTTCTTTTGGATTAGTTATAAAACTTATTTCAACAAGAATGGCTGGCATTCTTGTGCCTACAAGAACAAGAAAAGGGGCATATTTTACTCCTCTGTCTTCAACATCTGGATAATATCTTCTTAAAGTTTTTACTAAGGCTCCTTGAACTTTTTCTGCAAGAAGTCTTGACTCAGAAAGTTTTGTATTGGCAAGAATTGCTTTTATCAAATCCTGTAAATCACTTAAAGATTTTTCTGTAGCAGCGTTTTCTAAAGCTGCAACCCTCATGGCCTCAGGATCTGTAGTAAAATTAAGATAATAAGTTTCCACCCCTCTTGCTTTTCTATCAGGTGAAGCATTGGTATGAATAGAAATAAAAAGATCTGCTCTTTTACTGTTTGCAATTGCTGGTCTTTGAATAAGCGGAATAAATTTGTCCTGATTTCTTGTTAAAATTACTTCTAAGTTTAATCTTTCTTTAATTTTTTGAGCCAAAAGTTTTGATACCATTAGAACTATATCTTTTTCTTTTAGTCCTGAGGGCCCAACTGCTCCGGGATCCTCGCCTCCGTGCCCGGGATCTATAACAATTTTTTTTATACCAAGTCCGAATTGACGAGCTAAATTAATATAATTTTCTTCTTCAGTTTTTTCAGATGCATTTTTCGCTAAACTCTCTTTAATTTTTTCTTTACCTATTAAATCTAAAACCAGTTGATAAGGTTCTTTTAATTTGAAAATTTTATAGGATGTAAGACTACTGAGATCAAGAACCACTCTTACAGTTTTTTCATCAAATTGAGCAACCCTTACCCTTGTTAAAAGGGAATCTTTTATAGTAATTTCATTTGAAACCCGATTGTCAAGAACAGCGGGATAAATATCCACATAAATTCTTGGAGGCTTCTTTTTTGTTCCCTTAAGTATATTTGCCTGATAATCAAAATTATCTGAAACATTTATGATTACTCTACTGTAATCTTCTCCGGTAACTGGCTTAACCTCTAATACTTTTCTTAAATTGTTTATGCCTATCTTTTCCTTAGTTTTTTCTATTTCTTTTTTTTCTCCTGCTTGTCCTATCTTTTTTTCTTCAAGTTTAGATATGTATATACTCTGTGGAAATTTTTGTTTAAGCTCTGTTTTTAATTTTTCTGCTCTTTCTTTATTTTTTAACTCTTTTTCATAAATCTGAATCAGCCAATAATAGGCTTCTTCTGCTTCAGAATTTTTAGGATAGTTATCTATCAAAAAGTAATATCTTTCTATAGCTTTTTTTAAATCTTCTGAATTTGAAAAGGTCTTGTAGATTTGATAATAAATATTTGCTGTTTTTAAAATGGCTTTGGGTGCAGTTTCACTTCCAGGATAAAGAAGGTAAAGCCTTCTATATTCGGTTAAAAGTTTTAACCAGTCTGTCCTTTTTGCCTGAGGATTAGAACTCAGCTTCTGATATTTTTTCTCAAGTTCAGAAAAGATCCTTTCTGTATCTGACGGTATTTCTTTTATCTCCTCCCTCTTTATCGCCTCCTTCTTTACCCCTACTATTAACCTCTGCCCCACATATATCCTATCACCCCTTAATCTGTTCCACTCCTTCAACTGCCTCACACTAACCCCATATCTCCTCGCTATCTCCCCTAAGGTATCCCCTCTCTTTACCCTATAATAAATGTAGCTTATCTTCTTTGTTAATTCCTCCCCGCTCTCCTCCCTCTTTATCGCCTCCTTCTTTACCCCTACTATTAACCTCTGCCCCACATATATCCTATCACCCCTTAATCTGTTCCACTCCTTCAACTGCCTCACACTAACCCCATATCTCCTCGCTATCTCCCCTAAGGTATCCCCTCTCTTTACCCTGTAATAAATGTAGCTTTTTGAGCTTGCCAAAGATTCTGTGCGATCAAATATAAGAAAACAGGTTCCCAGAAGTAAACTTAATAAGATAATAATTAAACCTATGTTTTTTTTCATTATTTTTCCTTTTTTGAAAATTCTTTTTTTAATTCCCAAAGAAGGTTCAGGGCTTCAATAGGTGTTATTTCTTCAATATTTATTTTTTTCAATTTTTCAACAACAGGATGTGTTGGTTCAAAAATCGAAAGTTGTAAAGCTTTTTTAGAAGATATAGTTAACTCCTTATTTTCTTTAAAATTTCTGTTCTCTAATTTATAAAGTATTTCCTTTGCTCTGTCAACCACTTCCTGAGGAATTCCTGCTAATTTTGCAACCTCTATGCCATAAGACTGACTTGCAGCTCCTGGCAAAACTTTATATAAAAATATCACCTCTCCTTCCCACTCTTTCACAGCCACATGATAATTCTTTATTCCTGAATAAAGCTTTGCAAGTTCTGTAAGTTCAAAATAATGAGTTGCCAGCAAAGTAAAAACTTTTTTCTTATAAAGACTTTCTGCTATTGCCCAAGCAAGTGACATTCCGTCATAGGTGCTTGTTCCCCGCCCTACTTCATCAAGAATTACCAAACTTCTCGCAGTAGCATTCTTCAAAATGTATGCACATTCACTCATCTCAACCATAAATGTGCTTTTCCCCCTTATTAACTCATCTCCTGCACCAACGCGACTAAAAATTCTATCAAATACTCCGATTCTTGCAAAACTTGCAGGAACAAAACTTCCCATTTGTGCCATTATAACTATCAACGCATTCTGCCTCAAAAAAGTGGATTTGCCTCCCATATTTGGTCCGGTGATAATCAAAAAACATACCTCTTCTTTATCCATCTTTAAAGAATTGGGAATAAAATTTTCCCTTCCCTGAATTTTTTCTAAAACTGGGTGTCTTCCTTCTTCTATTTCAAGTTCTAAATCTTCGGTTATTTCTGGCATCACATAATCATTCTCAATAGCAACCTGAGCCAAAGATAAAAGAACATCAAGTTCTCCTAAAGCCTTTGCTGTTCTCTTTAATTCCTCTTTATATGCTGCAACTTTTTCTCTAAGTTCCAAAAACAACTCATACTCCAAGTTTTTAATCTTTTCTTCAGCCGATAAAATTTTATTCTCAAGCTCTTTAAGTTCACTTGTTATAAATCTTTCCACATTTGTTAAGGTCTGCTTTCTTTCGAAATATGTTGGAACTTTTTTAAGATAGCTTTTTGAAACCTCAAAATAATATCCAAAAACCCTGTTATAACCTATTCTTAAATTGGGAATGCCTGTTTTTTCCCTTTCTCTTTTTTCAAGCTCTGAAAGATAATAAATGGCATTTTCTTTTATATTTAAAAGCTCATCAAGTTCTTTACTAACTCCTTTTTTTATTATTCCCCCTTCTTTTAAAGTTGTAGGAGGGTCTTCAACAAGCCAATCGTTTAAGATTAAATGTAGTTCGGAAAAACTTTCAATATCTTCTAATAATTCTTTTATTCTCTTGGGAATCTGAAGCGCTTTTTCTTCTTTTAAAATGTTTTTTATTCCCGGAAGGTATTTCAGACTTTCTCTTAAAAGTGCTAATTCCTTAGGATTAACCAGTCTTAAAGCGCATCTTGTACTTAATCTCTCAAGGTCTGAAATCTTTTTAAGTTCTCTTTTTAATTCATCTCTTAAAGACTTTCTTTCTACAAAAAATTTAACTGCCTCCTGTCTTTCTTGAATCTTTTTAGCATCTTTTAAAGGGTAAAGTATCCATTCCTTTAAAAGCCTTGCTCCCATAGGTGTTTCTGTTTTATCAAGAACCCAGAAAAGGGTATATTTTTCACTCCCATCCCAGAGATTTTTTATCAACTCAAGATTTCTCTTTGTAGCTTCATCTAAGAACAAATATTCTTCAGGATAATAAAATTTGGGAGGCTCTATTTTATCAATAAGCCCTGGCTGATAATTTTCCAAATATTTAAGAATTGCACCTATTGCTCTTAGTGCTTCATTATATCTTTCAAATTCGACTTCTTCTAAATTTAGTTCTTTCAAATTTTCTTTTCTGAAAAAATTTTCCTCTACAAAGGTTATGTGAACCCTGGGGATATTTTGCTTTATTATCTTTGCAATTTCTGAATTTTCCATTTTTTTACTTAGTATTATTTCTCTCGGTTCTTTTTTCAAAATTTCAGAAAGAATTTCTTCCTTACGAAGTTCTGTAAAAATAAATTCTCCGCAGGAAAGCTCTAAAAAACTAATACCTGCTTTTTTGTCGATAAAAAGGCTTGCAAGATAGTTTTTTTTCTTTTCTGAAAGAGACTCAAGATCTATAAGTAGCCCCGGAGTATATATTTTAACAACTTCTCTCTTTACAAGTCCTTTTGCCTCTGCTGGATCTTCTACCTGTTCGCAAATTGCAACCTTAAACCCCATATCAACAAGCTTCTGAATATAAAAAATGCTTTTATCAGCAGGAATCCCGCACATAGGAGCTGTGAGGTTTTTTCCTGCTTCTCTTTTTGTAAGGACAAGGCCTAAAAGTGGAGCAACAGTTTCTGCATCCTCAAAAAACATCTCATAAAAATCCCCGAGTCTGAAAAAGAGAATAGTATCTGGGTATTGAGCCTTTATTTCAAAATATTGCTTAAACATTGGTGTTATTTCTGCTCTAACACTTCCTCTCATGAGCTATAAAGTCCCTTTTCTTTAATGTAAAAATACACGCTTTCTGGAACAAGATACCTTATAGATTTTCCTTCTTTACATAGGTTTCTTATCATTGTGCTTGATATATTAAGTGTCTCTGTCTGGAAAAAACATACTTTTTTTATAGCTTTTTCTTCAGACCATAGCTCTTTAATTTTTTGATAAAAATACTTTTTAGCTTCTTCCCAGTCTTTAATCCTTCGTGGAACAACTACAATATTTGTATATTCCAGAAACTTTTCATAATTCCACCAAGTTTCAAATTCGCAAAAACTGTCCCATCCAATAATAAGATATTTTTCTGCATGAGGGAAAATCTCATTAAGTTTTTGTAAGGTTTTTAAAGTATAGGATGGAATAATATCTTTTTCTATATCCAGAGCCTCAAAAAAAGAATTTTCCTTAATCGCAAGTTCTACCATTTTAAATCTATCTTCAAAAGAAGTTATTTGATAATTTTTCTTATGAGGTGGGGAGTCTGCAGGAATAAAAAAGACTTTATCTAATTGATAAGCTTCTCTTATCTCTTCTGCTATTCTTAAATGTGCCAGATGAGGAGGGTCAAAAGTTCCTCCCAGTATTCCTATCTTTTTAAGTTCGGATCTGTCCATCACCAAAAACGATAAATTTTGTAGTTGTTAACTCCTCAAGCCCCATAGGTCCGTAAGCATGAATTTTGGTAGTAGAAATACCTATTTCAGCTCCGAGACCGAGTTCTCCTCCGTCATTAAATCTTGTTGAAGCATTCACAAGAACCACACTTGCATCAACTTCTTTTAAAAATTTCATAGCCTTGGAATAGTTTTCAGTTACTATAGCCTCTGTGTGATTGCTTCCATATTTAGAAATATGCTCTATGGCTTCATCTATATCCTCTACTACTTTTATGGCTAAAATTAAGTCCAGGTATTCTGCATACCAATCTTCTTCTGTTGCAGGTTTTGCCCAAGGTATATATTTCAAAGTTTCAGGACAACCTCTTAATTCTACCCCATATTTTTTATACTCTTCTGCTAAGTTTGGCAAAAATTTTTCTGCAATTTCTTTATGAACAAGTAAAGTCTCCATTGCATTGCAGACTCCAGGTCTTTGACACTTGGCATTTATAGCGATTTCTTTTGCCATCTCTAAATTTGCCTCATCATCCACATATACATGACATACTCCTTTATAATGTTTAATGACCGGCATCTTTGCCCTTTCTGTAACAAATCTGATAAGACCTTCTCCTCCCCTCGGAATAACAAGGTCTATATATTCTTCAAGGTCAAGCATATATTCCATCAATTTCCTTTCTGGAGTGGGAACAACCTGAACTGCATCTTCTGAAATATTAAACTCTCTTAATGTCTCTCTAAAAATTTCACCCAAAGCTAAATTTGAATTTAATGCTTCTTTTCCTCCTCTTAAAATCACCGCATTTCCGCTTTTAAAACAGAGCCCTGCTGCATCTATGGTAACATTGGGTCTGCTTTCGTATATCATAGCTATTACACCAAGAGGTATTCTCATTCTGCCTACCCAGAGTCCATTAGGTCTTTTCCACATTTTCACCACTTCTCCCACAGGATCAGGAAGGGAAGCTACTTCCTCAAGTCCCTTTGCCATACTCTCTATTATTTTGTCTGTAAGGGTAAGCCTATCTATAAACGCCTTGGTTTGTCCCTGAATAATTGCCTGATTTACATCCTTTTCATTAATCTTTTTAAGTTCTTCCTTTTTTTCTCTTAATTTTTGGGCAACCCTCTTTAAAACTTCATTTTTTACTTGTGAAGAAAGCGTAGCTACCTTTCTTGAAGCTTTTTTTGCTTTCTTTGCCATATCTAAAATTAACTCCTTAAGTTGTTCCTCCGCCATCTTTTCCTCCTCAATATTCTGATTTTTTCATTTTTCTTATATAATTTTTTCTTTAAAAATTCAAAACTTCTGATAATATTAACTCAATATTTTAATCTAAGCAAGGAAAAATGGGAGAGTTAGATAGACTTTTAAAAATCTCTCAAAGATCCCCTATTCCTCTTCCTCAAATTGGCAGAGATATTTTAGAAACACTGCTACTTAAAACAGAAAGAGAGTTTGTGGAACTTATAACAAACAATCGTGAAATTTCTTCTCTAATTCTTTCTGTAGCCAACCAACCAAAATACAGAAAAGACAATCCACCTGTTCAGGATGTTAGATTGGCTTTGCTAATTCTTGGGGAAGATCTGGTAAAGCTTTTGGTTCTAAGTTTCATTTCAACAAAACTTTGTAAGGTCACCTTTAACGAATTCAATTTTCATTTATTTTGGGCAAGAGCTATTGCTAATCTTTGTTTTTCTTACATTTGTGCTCCCTATTTTGAAAATTACTCTTCCCACCTTAATATATCTTCATATCTTATGGATTTTGGTATAATCGTTTTATATTCCCTCTCACCCGAAGGCTATTTACAAGTTCTTAAACTCAAAAAATTAGGGAAAAGCCTTGTTCAAGCTGAAAAAGAAGTTTTCGGAGTAGATCATTCAACTATCGGAGGGGAATACTTTGAAAATTATAACTTTCCTCGCAGATTTGTTCTTAATATACAGTATCATCATCTATTTCCCAATTTACCTGAGGATTCTCCTCCTGAGGTTTTTGAAGACATAAAATTCTTAAATTTTATAGATTTGGGAGTAAGCTGTTACTTCAGTGTAGATAGAGAAAGAAGGTTTAAAGAATTCAAATCCTTTGCAAAAACACACTTTAATTTAAATGAAGAAGAAGCACAAAATCTCTTAGAATCCCTTCCTGAATGGACAAACCTATTTTATGAATTTTTAAATTATAAAGATTATCACCTTATCCCTTACAGTAAGTGGCTAAAACTTCAGGAAGAAAAAATACAGGCTCAGATAAAAAAACTCGAAGAACAAAGAAAAAAGGAAGAAACCCTAATTGAAATATATCAGGATGAGCTTGCTAAGAGTATAAGAGAAAAAGAGCTACTCATTGAAGAAATAGATTCTCTAAAGAAAAAGCTTAAAGAGAGCTCCTTTATTGATCCTTTAACCGGTGTTTATAATGAAGATTACTTTTTAAAAAGACTTAAAGAAGAACTTTTAAGAGCTAAAAGATATCGCAGGGTTTTAAGTGTTCTTTTGATTGAAATAGAAAAGTTTTCGCAAATCTCTGAACTTTACGGTTCTGAGGAAGAAGAAAACATTATAAAAGTTTTATCTTCAGAATTTTTAAGAAATTTAAGACGCGTTGATATTGTGGCAAAGCTTTCCAAACCTGAACTGTTTGCTGTGATACTCCCTGAAACTCCTCTATCAGGTGCTATGGTTGTTGCAAGAAAGATTTTAAGAATTGTAGAAAGAACTTTTTATAAAAGATATGATAAGGTCTTTTCTCCCTTTATTGCGGTTGTCTCTTTTGATCCCTCTAAAATTGATCCCAAAACCGATCCACAATTAGAAGGTATTTTAAATACACTAAAAAGAGGTCTTGAGCTTTTAAAATTAAGGGGACAGAAAAGAATTTTATCCTTAGTTGTAGATAAGGAACTTGAACCCCAACAGACCTAAAATTTATCTTCTTCTTAACCTCTTGACAACTGCTAAAGATTAAATATTATTTATTTATAGCTTTTGGGGGATCGTCTAATCGGCAGGACGGTGGACTCTGGATCCACTAGTGGAGGTTCGAATCCTCCTCCCCCAGCCAAATTATCAAAGCTTTAACCTCTTTTTCTCTTATCTATAACCCTTACAGCTTTGCCTGGAACCCTCTGAATTGTTCCCTCAGGCACTATCTGAATTTTACAGTGAAAACCAAGAAAATCATATAATTCAAGGTCAAGCTTTTCCTTTTCTTTTTCAGAAAGCCCACCCTGAACTTTTTCTGCAACTATAGTTATTTCATCCTTTCCTTTTACAGTCTCAAGAACAATCTGATAATACGGAGAAAGTCCCTTATATTTCATCAATATTGCTTCAATTTGAGAAGGATAAAAATTTACTCCCTTAACTTTTAGCATATCATCGCAACGTCCCTTTATACGATCAACTCTTAAGTGCGTTCTTCCACATGCACAGGGTTCTCTGCTTACAATTTTTGTAATGTCTCTTGTGCGATATCTAATAAGTGGAAGACCCTCTCGTGTCAAAGTTGTAATTACCATTTCACCTTCCTTACCATCAGGAAGAACTTCTCCTGTTTCAGGATCAACTATCTCAACAATGTAATGATCTTCCCATACATGAATTCCTGCTCTTTCTTCACAATCTATTCCAAGGCCCACTCCACCAGTTTCAGTCATTCCGATAATATCAAAAGTTTTTACTCCCATTTCTTCTTCTATTCGTTTTCTGTACTCATCCGACCAGGTCTCTGCTCCGAGAATAGCTACTCTTAAACGGGTTTCCTTAAAATCAAAACCACTTTCCTTAGCCACCTCTATAAGTCTTGCAGGATAACTTGCTATTGCCCCAAAAGCAGTAACTCCGAGATCTTTTATAAGTTTTAATTGCATAAGAGATCTTCCTGGTCCTGCAGGAACAATAAAACAACCAAGAGTTTCAGCCCCGTAATGAAAACCGAATCCTCCGTTAAAGAGCCCGAAAGAAGGCATTATCTGAATTCTGTCTTCAGATGTCAGGGTGGCGCAAGAAAGACATCTTGCCATTATTTCGCCCCATTGAGAAATATCATTTTTCGTCATTACATTAATAACCGGAACACCTGTTGTTCCTGAACTCATGTGCATTCTGGCACACTGAGAAATATCAACAGCTATATGATCAAAGGGATAACAATCTCTTAATTCATCCTTAGTGGTAAATGGTAAATGCTTTAGGTCTTCCAAACTTTTTATGTCTTCAGGATTTATATCCTTATATTTTTCCTTTAGTTTTGAACGGGAATTTTTAAGAAATTGCAAAGTTTTCCTTAGTCTCTGGAGTTGAAGCTTTTCAATCTCCTCTCTCGGTAAGGTCTCCATTTTTGGATTGAACATAACTATACCCCTTTAGTAAAGCTTTTTGGTTTTCTTTATCAAGAATTTTTTTTGCTTTATTTATATCAAAAATATTGGTTTTAGCAAGAAATATCCCCATTAAATAGGTATTAACATACCTTGGTGGAACTTCCTTAAATGCAGTTTCTATCTCATCTTTCGTGAAAGAAAAAATTTTTTCTCCAAAAGTCTTTGCATAATCTTTAAACTCAGGACTTAATAAAATTATCAAATCAGCCGAACTCCTTTTAATTTTGGGAGAATATCCTTCTCCAATTTTCATCTGAACTTCAACTAAACCGCCCTTTTTTGCCATTCCCTTAATTTCTGATGCTTTAACGCTTTTTCCTTCCTCAATTGCCATCTGAGCTAAAATTTTAGAAAAAAATAAAACTCCTTGCCCTCCTTTACCAAGAATTACAAGCTTCATCTATTTTACCTCTATTATAGCCTTTTTAGGGCAAACAAAAATACAGCAGCCACAATTTATACACAAAGTTTTATCAATAAAAACTTTTTCCTTTTCTTCATTCCAGATAAGTGCCGGACATTCAAATTCAATAATGCAATATTTACAACCGGTACATTTTTCTTCAACAACTTCCACAGGTTTTTTGGGATTTTTCTCAAAACCTTCTTTGGTATAAATACAAGGGTGCTTTAAAATCACAACTGCTGGTTTGTCGCTTTCTGAAAGATAGTTTCTTACCTCTTTAAGAACAGCTAAGGTTTCCTTATAATCGTAGGGATCAACCACCTTAACAAAATCAATTCCTATTCCCTTTACAATGCTTTCTATTTTTACAGGATTAAGAGGTTCCCCTTCGTAAGACTTCTCATGAGCAGGTGTTTTCTGATTTCCTGTCATACCCACAGTCTCATTATCAAGAATAATAAGAAGATATGGAACTCTGTAATGATAGGCATCAACAAGAGGTGTTATTCCTGAATGCAAAAAGGTTGAATCTCCCACTATTCCTACAACAGCGCGTTTTTTATCGGAAAGATCTAAAACCTTTTTCATTCCTGTAGCAAAGGAAACACCTGCCCCCATACAGAAAACAGTATCTGTGACTCCAAAATTAAGAGCAAGAGTATAACATCCTATATCTCCTGTATAAATGGTTTTTTTACCGAAAACCTTTTTTACTGCAAAAAGCCCTATCCTATGACCGCATCCCGGACAAAGAGATGGTCTTTTCAAAGGAGGGATGGACACGGTTTTTTTCTCAGGAATAAGCCCGAGTTTTGCCAAAATGGTTTCACAGACCTCAGGTGAAAGCTCTCCTTCAGAAGGAACTAATCCATTTCTTCTTCCTTCTGTATCTAAAAATAATTCTATAACTGGAGCTGTTTCCTCAATTGTAACAATTCTTTTAAATTTTGAAAAATCCTCTTTTTTAAGAGGGTAGGGCATATCAACTTTCCCAAGGGTTACCCTTTTCTGAAGATCATACTCTTCAATAAGCTCTCTGAGATAAGAAAAAACCATTCCGCTTGTTAAAATTAAAATATCTCCTTCGTAAAAATATCGGATTTTATTTCTTTCTGAGATAGCCTTAAGTTTTTCATTAAGCGCTTTATGAAGCAAAAATCTCTGTCTCGGAGTTGCTGCAAGTCTCAAAACTTCTTTTTCCCAATCCTTAAGAACTTCTTTAAATTTGGGGTTAAAATCATTTTTTATTTCAATATCTGTAATCAAAACATCTGATCTTCCATGAGAAAGTGCAGTAGTGGTTCTTAATAAAATCGGTATTTCAAATTCTTCGCTTAGCTCAAGGGCTTTTTTAGCAAATTGATATGCCTCTTCTACACTTGAAGGATCAAAAACCGGGACCTTAGCAAAATAGGCAGCAATTCTACTGTCCTGCTCAGTTTGAGAAGAATATGGACCGGGGTCATCTGCTACTACAACTACAAATCCTGCTTTAGGTCCTATATAGGCAGAATTAACAAAAGGATCCATAGCTACATTAAGCCCGACCTGTTTCATGGTAACAGCGCTTTTTATCCCGCAGAGAGAAGCAGAAAAAGCCATCTCCAGAGCTACCTTTTCATTGACTGCCCAGTCTATAAAACCTTTAAACTTATACTGCAATTTTAATTTTTGAGCTGTAGGAAGTATCTCGCTTGAAGGTGTTCCGGGATAACCGGTTAAAAACCGAACTCCACCTGTAATTAATCCGTAGGCAATTGCTTCATTGCCGGAAAGATAAACTCGCTTAGACATAATAATTTGATAAATATAAAAGCAATTAAAAAAATTAAAAGCCTTTCAGAAAATATTTGGTATTTTGAGATTTTAGCTTTTCTTTTTCCCTGTATTAATTCCAAAAATTGTATAAAGCGGGCACCATCCAATAAGTCCTGTAAGAATAAACACAGCTGAAACTATGCCAAGAACAGTTGCAAGAACATCTCTTACCTGTCCTTTATATATTAAAAATATAAAAAGAATTGCGATAAGTATTCTTATTAACCTGTCAACAATCCCCATATTTCTTCTCATGGTACCCTCCTTTTTTAAAATTTATATACTTTTGAATAATACCTTTTTTAGAATTTTTGAAAAGAGCTTTAACTTAATTTTTCTTTTGGTGTTGAAATTTATGTATTTTAATTTAGATTACTTTCAAGTTATGTATTTTATTTCTTTAAATTCCTTATTTTCGGAATACATATTTTATGTTTAAATTCATAAAACTTACTCTCTTTCTATTCTTTATTTTTCTTTTTTCAGGAGGGGTTTTTATGGATGCAAAGGCTCAGGATATGAGCTCCTTAGTTTCAAGAGTAAGAGAAATTAAACTTCCCAGTGGACTTACAGTTCTTTTTTATCCTTATAAAAGAGAAGATGTAGGAACCATTAAGCTTTGTGTAAAGGTGGGGAGCACCTATGAAAACGAAAAAGAAGCTGGAATAACTCATTTAATAGAACACATGATTTTTAAAGGCACAGAAACAAAAAAACCTGAAGATATAGTAGGAGTTATTGAGTCCTTAGGCGGATATATGAATGCCTTTACTTCCTACGATTATACCTGTTACTATGTTGCAGGTCCTTCATCAATTACCGAACCTGCTCTTGATATACTTTCTGATGTGGTTTTTCACCCCTATTTTGATCCGAAAGAATTAGAACGGGAAAAAGAAGTTGTTGTTGAAGAAATGAAAATGAGGCTTGATAACCCCTTTGTGGTTCTTTTTGAAAATGTAATGAAAGCCTCCTATCAAAAATATCCTTATAAAAGACCTATTATAGGCTATGAAACTACTGTAAAATCTTTTACCCGCAATGATCTTTTAAAGTATGTTAATCAGTTTTACACCCCTGAAAACATGGTTCTTATTGTGGTAGGAAATATAGATGAGTCTTCCTTAATTTCTTTAATTAACAAATACTTTGAGCATCTTCCTGAGAGAAAACTTAAAAATGTTGTTTTTCCCTCTGAGCCTTATACCAAAGAGCCAAAGCTTGTCTGGGTTGAAAGACCTGTAAAAGAGGGTTATTTTGCTCTGACTTTGCCCTGTGCTTCTTTCAGAGACGAAGATGCTCCTTATATGGATCTTCTTGCAGAAATACTTGGAGGAGGAGAATCATCAAGACTTTATCTGAAATTAAAAAGAGAGCTTAATCTTGTAAAAACCATTTCGGCTTCTGCTTTTACTCCTTATGGACCAGGTATTTTTGAAATATACGGAACTGCTGATCCGCAAAATTTTAAAGATATTGTTAAAGCCATTTTAGAAGAGCTTGAAAAAATAAAAACCCTTGGAGTAAGTGAAGCTGAACTTAAAAAGGCAAAGACACAAATTCTTTCTAATTTCGTCTTTTCTTCAGAAACATCAGAAGGGCTCTCAAGTACCCTGGGAAGTTTTCAAATTGTTCGCGGAACTTATAAGGATATTCTCTGGTATCAAAAAAAGATAGAAACTGCCACCATAGATGACCTGATTAAGGCTTCCCAAAAATATTTTAATTTTCAAAAACTGGTTGCAGGTTTTCTTTCAGAAAAAAAACTTTTTGATGAGAATGCTCTAAAAACTCTGATAAAAAATACTAAAAATAAGCCCTCCCCTAAAATTTTTACCTTAGAGAATAATTTAAAGGTTATTCTTTATCCTCAAAATGATATCCCATCTGTTGGAATAACCATTGCTTTCCCCGGAGGTTTAAGATTTGAGACAAAAGAAACAAATGGACTCTTTCAGGCACTCACCCTTTTATGGACAAGAGGAACAAAAAATTACAGTGCCGAAGAACTTGCAGAAAAACTTGAATCCATAGGAACCACCATTAAGGGTTTTGCTGGTAGAAATTCCTTTGGGTTAAATGCCCTTTCTTTATCCTCTCATTTAGAAGAAACCTTAGAATTTTTTAAAGAAATCTTAGTTAATCCTTCTTTTGATGAAAAAGAATGCGAAAAGGCAAAACCCGAGCTTATCTCCTTAATTTTTAAACAACAAGACCAACCCCTCTCCTTAGCTGTAAATGAATTTTTAAAAGTGCTTTTCCCGGATCATTCTTACGGACTAAACTCTGCAGGAAGCATAGAGTTTTATCAAAAATTTACCTGTAAAGATTTAAAAGAGGCTTATAAAAAGTTTGTAAGACCTGAAAAGGGAGTTCTTGTAATAACAGGAAATTTTGATCCTTTATTGGTAAAAGAAAAAATTAAAAATTTGTTAGATAGCTGGAAAGTGGAAACCAAGGAAGAAGTATCTGAGGAAAAAGAACCTGTCTATCCAAAAAATCTTTCCACCCGTGTGGAAAAAGAAACCTATCAAACTCAAATTCTTCTTGGTTTTCAGACACCGGGGCTTAATTCTAAGGAAAAAGTTGCTTTAGAGGTTTTAAATAGCGCTCTTTCCGGACAGAATGGAAGACTTTTTAGAATTTTAAGAGATGAAAGGTCCTTAGCTTATGTAGTAACCTCCTTTTTAGTTTTTTATCCTAAAAAGTCTGCTTTTATTCTTTACATAGGTTGTTCTCCCGAAAAAGAAAAAGAAGCAATTTCGGGTTTTTGGGAAATTTTAGAAGAAATTAAAAAACATGGACTTCTACCTGAAGAAATAGAAAGAGCAAAAAACAGACTTATAGGAAGCCAAAAACTTAGCTTACAGAGTAATCTTTCTATAGCTGAAGAACTTGCAGTTAATGAGGTTTTGGGGCTCGGATGGAATTATAGTTATATTTATGAAAATCTTGTAAAATCTGTTACCCAAGAGGAT
The DNA here is from genome assembly GCA_036781525.1 of Thermodesulfobacterium sp. GTDB lineage: Bacteria > Desulfobacterota > Thermodesulfobacteria > Thermodesulfobacteriales > Thermodesulfobacteriaceae > Thermodesulfobacterium. The sequence goes on from DAIQAS010000004.1 coordinate 22,641, forward strand.
ATAAAACACATAATTGAAACTTTTCTTAAAAAGGAAAATGCTGTATTATTTGTATTAGGAAAAAATTTAGAAAAAAATGAAAATAGAAAAGATAAGTAATTCCGAAGAAGATACCATAAATTTAGGAAAAATCTTAGGTAAAGCTCTTAAGCCCGGAGATCTTGTTCTTCTTTTCGGAGATCTCGGTTGCGGAAAAACAACCTTTGTAAAAGGTCTGGCACAAAGCTTAGAAGTTGATCCAGATCTTTATATAACAAGTCCTTCCTTTTCTTTAGTAAATATTTACGAGGGTAAATACACAGTTTACCATATAGATCTTTATAGACTTGAGAGTGTAGAAGTTGACGATTTAGGACTCTGGGAATTTTTAAACAACGGAGTAGTGGTAATTGAGTGGGCTGATAAGCTCACTGAGACACTTAAAGACGATTATATAGAAGTTTATTTTGAATTTTTAGACCCTTACAAAAGAAAAATCACCTTTATTGGCTACGGAGAATGGCAAGAGCTCCTAAAAGAACTGGATTGGGATGAATTATCACATTAATGGAGAACTTTTCTAAAAGATCTTTTAATTTTTGATTCTTAAAATATCCTTCTAAAAGTGTCTGTTTAAATTCATCTTTTACCAAGAAATCTATTAAAGCCTGAATAACGCCTCCTGCTATGTAAATTCCTCCTTCTGGCAAACTGTAAAATGCAAGCTGTGAAATTTTTCTTCCTAAGAGTTCAAAAAATTTATTTATTACTTTTAATGCCTTTTTATCTCCTTTTTTTGCATTTTCAGTAATTTGATAAGGTTCCATATCTTTCCCAAAATAGTATTCATACCAGAAACTTAAAGCTTTTCCAGAAAGTGCTTTTTCCCAGCTTAGTTCTTCCCCTTTACTTTCCAGAAATTTTAGATAATTAAATTCTTCCTCATTTAAAGGTGAAAAAAATATGTGCCCTCCTTCTGTAGGAAGAATGGTTAAAGGTTTCACTTTTACCAGTATAGCTTCTCCAAGTCCTGTTCCAGGAGCTATAAAAGCTTTAGGCTCTTTTTTTAGAGCTTTTGCTTGCCTTAAAGTTAAAATATCTTTCTTTTGAAGAATGAGTATACTTGCAGAAAGAGCTGATAAATCATTTACCAGAATAACTTTTTCAAAAGCAAATTTCTTTTTTAAATTTTTTGCCGAAACTTTCCAGCCAAGATTGGTTAAATATGCCTGATTATTTATAACAGGGCCTGCTACAGCAAAAATTGCAGAAGAAGGTTTTTCTTTAAGAGCTGTATCAAAAAAATAGTTTTCAACTAAATCATAAATATTTGAAAAATCTTTACTCTTATATGTCTTTAGCTTTAAAAATTTTTTTGTGTTTTTTTTAGCTAAAGCTAATCTTGAGTTTGTTCCTCCTATGTCTGCAATTAAAAACATTATCCTATTTTTTTTGCTTTTTTAAAGCCTCATAGTGTTTATCAAAAAGTTCAATTATTTTTTGAGTTATATCAATTTCTGGGGAGACATGATAAATTCCTGGCTGGTTTTTCTCAAGAATAAGATCATATTTTTCTATTTTTACAAAATCATCTATTACCTTTTCTAATTCCTTAAATACAGGGTCTAACATCTTTTTTTCATATTCTTTCATTTCATACTGTGCATCTTCCTGCATGCTTTTAAGTTCTCTAAGCATTTTTTGATACTCTGATTGTTTTTTTTCTTTTACATCATCTGACCAGAGAGAACTTTTTTTCTCTATTTCATCTTTTAATGCCTGAACCTCCTTTGCTTTTTCCTGAATTTTTGCAGAAAGTTCATTATATTTTTGTTGTAATTGATTCATTACTTCCTGACCATATTTTGATTCATTAATAACTTTTTTAATATCTATTACTCCAATTCTGCAGGTATTTTGTGCAAATACTTCTTTAACTAAGATAAGTCCGCAAAGAATTACAAAAAAGAGTAAAAGTCTTAAATGGACATTTTTCATTGTTTCCTAACCTCCTTTTAATTTGGATTTATTTTATGATTACAAAATCAACCCTTCTATTTATCGCCCAGCACTCCTCAGTGCTTTCGGTGCAGAGTGGTTTTTCTTCTCCAAAACTTATGGTATTAATTCTATTTTCGTCAATTCCAAGTTTTACAAGAACTTTTTTTACCTCCTGAGCTCTTTTTGCTCCAAGTGCCATATTATACTCATTTGTTCCTCTCTCATCGCAATTTCCCTGAAGCTCAACCTTTAAATCTTTATGCTCCAAAAGGTATTTTGCATTTTCTTTTATTCTATCCCACATATCATCTCTGATAGTATATTCGTCAAAATCAAAAAATATAGCAAAAAGTGGAGCAGAACCTCTTCCGTAAAGTTTCCAGTATTCTTTATCCTCTTTTTGTGGAGCTATTTCTTCAGGCTTAAAAGCCTCTTCAGTAGCATTAACTTCTTCCTCTATTTCTTCTTTTGGAATTTCTTCCACCTTTTCTGGTTTTTTAACTTCTTCAGGCTTTTCTACTACTGGCGGAGGAGTCTCAATAATCGGAGGAGGAACTTCCTTTTTTGCACAACTAACTAAAAAAAGGCAAATTATTATTAAATATAAAAAATTTTTTTTCATAATAACCTCCTAACTATAACCTGCTATATCTAATTCTAATAGAAAGTCTCCTAATAAAAACTCAAGCTCCTTTCTAATATATACACTAATCTCATAAAGTAAAGTTAATTCGTGAGAAATGGTCTGAGTAAGCAAAGCATATTCCTCGGGAGAAAACAGTCTCATAAGTCTATTGCAGAAAAACTCTCTGCATAAATAGGGACGTGCAAAAATTTTACAACCTGTTGGACCAACAAAAAAACATCTTCCTGGAACTTCTCTATCCTTCGGTATGGGAGTTTTTAAAAACATATTAATCAATAGGATATTAATGGTTACTTCGTTTTCTAAACCTATTTTACAACAACCCTTCTTTTCTTCTACAGAACAAATATAACATTCTTGAAAAGATTCCAGCTTTTCCATGAGTTCATTTGATTTATTTATGGCTTCTCTGTAATTTTCTAAAAGATTTATAAATTTTTCGTCTTTTAAAAAATATTCGCTCCAGTCCGTAAAGAGTTCTTCAGCAATTCTTATTTTTTCCAATATAAGAGCTGTTGGATCCGGATCTATAACTCTTAAATATTTAAAATTTCTCAACATCTAATACTCCTATTAAAAACTATTAAAAAATTAATTATATAAGATGAAAAATAAAAGTAAAAGATTAAAAGAGTTGTTGAATTAGACAAAAAGTTAAAAAGTAAGTTTAATTCTGAATTGTGGAAATCAAAAGTTATATTTAAAGTGTAGTTAAAGTTTCTTTAGATTAAAGTAGAAGACTTTAAAAATTTTCTACATAATTTTCTACATAACTTTTAGTTAGGTTTAAAACTGTTTTTGACAAATTATTAAGACTCAAGAAGGGATTTTAGAGATATAAAAATGTGGCAAGATATGGACCTATGATACTTCTTGCACCTTCATAGGTTATATCAGAAAAAAGACTAACCAAACCAAGTAAAATAATTAGCAAAAACGAAGATTTAGAAGGCATTTAGTTCCTCAAATAGCTATAAATTTAAATTTTTAAGAATCCATAAAGCATGATAAGTGCTTTCTAAAAAAGAAATTCCCTGAGAATTTCTTCCAAAACCTCCATCAGCATTCTGGCAAGATAAAACAAAATCTTTTAATTTTTTTAGGTTTTTGGGTTGTAAATCATGACGATATAAAATATAGCAGGCATAATAGGTATTTTCCATATAAGAGGTTGTTCCCTTAAAAAAGCCAAAACCTCCATCAGCATTTTGAGCTTCCAAAATAGATTCTAAAAACTTTTTAGGAAAAGCTTCTCTTAAAATTTTATACAAAAAATAAAACTCCTTTAAAGATTTAAGAGACAATTTTGATAAATTTTTTATCACAAGGCTTTTTAAAAATTTAAGATTTTTTTCGTCCTTTAAGATAAAAGAAATCTCAGCTAAATTTTTTATAAAATTATGGTAAGAGGTAAGAGAAGAAAAATTCGCTTTATCTATTAAGGAAAAAATATTTAAGATTTTTAAAAGCTTAGCCAAGGGATCAAGAGGAAGATTAGAAATATTTTGGCTTAATAAAAAATTTGCATGTTTTTCAATATTTAAAGAATAATTAAAAAGAGCAAGTATTTTTATGGCAAAATAGGTATCTTCTATAGTTGGAGGAAGTAAAGGAGTGGCTCCAAATCCACCTTCATCTTTTTCTCTCATTAAAACAAAATCAATTACTTTATGTATCATTTTTACCCTTTAAAAGGTTTGAGATATAGTTTTTTAAAATTTTATTGTTTGTGAAATCTGCAAAATTTTGTAAACAATTTATAGATGAAGGTGAATTTATTTTATAAAGAGCTTTTGCTATTTCCATAAGTTCATAAAGATCTCTTTTTTCAAAAAGCATTTTACAAAGAATGTTTACAGCTTTTTTACTTTTTATGTTTCCCAAACACTCTATTATAAATTTTCTATTTTGAGAGACAGGATTTTTAAGACCCAAAATTAATTTATCTTCAAAAGAAAGGGTATTAAAGCTGGCTAAATTATTTTTACATTCTGGGCAAAGTTTAACGAAGGGTTCATCAAGTTCTTTCCAGCAAAAAGGACAAAACCAACGCATTTAAGGAAGCTCCATCAGGCGTCATCAGCCCTGATGGGCGGTTAAGGGAGGACGCCATCTCCCTATGGTTTAATCAGGTAGTATGGCAGAAACAAAAGCTTCCTTATCAAAGGGCACCAGATCTTCTGGTTTTTCTCCAAGGCCCATAAATCTTATGGGTAAATTAAATTTATGAGAAACAGCAATCGCTATTCCACCTTTTGCAGTGCCGTCCATTTTGGTAATTATTACACTGTGGACAGGAATAGCTGAAGAAAAGTGCTGAGCCTGACTTATGGCATTTTGCCCTGTTGTTGCATCAAGAACAAGTATGATCTCTTGAGATTCAGCAGGAACAAGTTTATTCATAACCTTTACCATCTTTTTAAGCTCTTCTATAAGGTTATATTTGGTATGAAGTCTTCCTGCTGTATCAATAAGAACAACATCTATATTATTTTTCTGTGCATAAGTTATTCCCTGATAAATTACTGCACCTGGATCAGCTCCTTCCTGAAGTGCTACAACAGGAGCACCTATTCTTTCTCCCCAGGTTTTAAGCTGATCAATAGCAGCAGCTCTGAAGGTGTCTGCAGCAACAAGAACAACAGAATAGCCCTTATCTTTTAAAAGCTTACCCAGCTTTGCAATGGTTGTTGTTTTCCCAACACCGTTTACACCGAGAAAAAAAAGAGCAGACGGCTTTCCTGAAGGGGGAAAAGGCTTATCTATTTCTTTTAAAAAGGAAAGCATCTGATTTTTAAGAAATGATTTTAGCTCTTTTGTGGTAAGAGTTTCTCCCTGGAGAACTTTGCTTTTAAAAGGATCTAAAAGAGCCAATGTTGTTTCAACCCCAAGGTCGGAAAGAATGAGAGTTTCTTCCAGGTCTTCAATAGTTTTTAAATCAACAATTCTGTCAACTTCAAAAAACTCAGAAAGCGCATCGCTTAACCTTTCTTTGGTTTTAGATAGACCTTTTTTGAATTTTTCAAAAAGCCCCTCTTTTTGAAAAAAACTAAAAACACCCTTTTTTTCTTCAGAATTTTTAACTCTTTCTAAGTCTTTTTCTGATTGAGAAGGGGTTTTTTCTTCTGAAGCATCTTCGGAAGATTTACGGTTAAAAAATTTTTTAAGCATTATAAGAGAAAATAAGTAAGATGATTTAAGCGGAGGAGGAGGGATTCGAACCCCCGGAGGGAGGTAAACTCCCTCAGCGGCTTTCAAGGCCGCCCCCTTCGGCCGCTCGGGCACTCCTCCGATTGTAAAATATACTACAAAATGCTCTAAAGTAAAGATATTAAAAATTTTTGAGAAAAAAAGAAAAAAACAATTAAAAATAATTATAAAATAACTTTAAAAAGCCATTAATTGCAAATGAAAGTTATAAAAAGGATTTGGAGAAAAAGAAAAAAATTGATAAAATTTATTAATACAATAAAGATTTGGGGGTGTAAAATGAAGAGAGTTAGCTATTTGATTTTTATAATAGTTTTATTGTTTGGTTTTGTAATAACTTTAAATAAAGGTTTTTCTCAAGAAAAGGAGTGTCCCTTTTTTAAAGAGAGTCTCCATTATGATGCCCATGGAATGGCTTACTGGTATAGTAAAGAAAAAGGAGGAATAGAAAAACTAACAGGTATTCCTTATGATAAGCTTTCCTGTAATCACTGTCATGCTAAAACCTGTGATAGGTGTCATAAAGTTGAAAAAGATGGTATTCCTGCTTATTCAGTTAAACAGGCAAAATCTATGGAAAACTGTCTTAGCTGTCATGCAAGAGAGAAAGCTTTATTAGGATTAATAAAGAAGGGAGAAATTAAGGATGTGCACTTTTCAAAAGGAATGGAATGTATGAGTTGTCATACAGCAAGAGAAATTCACGGAGACGGAAAAAGATATGTTTCTATGAGAGAGCCAGGGGCCATGGATGTAAATTGCGAAAAATGTCATCAGAAACCCTCTACAATTCCACATAAAATTCATAAAGATAAACTTGATTGCACAGCCTGCCATGTTCGTCAGGTTATAACCTGTGCAAATTGCCATATGGATACATTTATTAAAACAGGTAAAAAGACTTTTGTTCCGCTTCGTAACTGGGTATTTCTTATAAATTACAATGGGAAGGTTGTTTCAGGAAATATTCAGACCTTTGTTGTTAATAAAAATCAGACCTTTGTAGTGTATGCTCCTTATTTCTCTCATCATGTGGTAAAGCCCGGAAGAAGCTGTGAAGAATGCCACGGAACAGACATAGTTAAGGAAATAAATAAAGGAGAAATAGAGATTACCCGTATTGAAAACGGTAAGCTGGTGAATATAAAAGGAGTTATTCCAATTGTTGAAGGAGTTAAATATAAAAATGCTTATATGGAATATGTAGATAGAAAGTGGATACCTCTTGAAAATCTCGAGGAGCCTTTGCATCAATTTGCAGCTTTTGGTAAACCCTTAACCAAAGGACAGCTAAGAAAATTGATGATGCCATTTAAAAGCAGAAAATAAAAAATTCAGACACGATATAAAAAGAATAAAGGTTTAGAGGGGCTACCTTTTAAAAGGTAGCTCCTCTTTTTATTTTTAAATCTCTTTATAAAAAGCAAAACAGGTGTTATTTTAAACTATATGGTAAAGCACTTTCATATCAGAGTTAATGGAATTGTTCAGGGAGTGGGCTTTCGTCCATTTATATATCGTCTTGCTCTTGAAAACAATATAAAAGGATATGTTTTAAATGATACAGAAGGAGTAACCATAGAAGCAGAGGGTGAAGAAGGGGCTTTAAAAAATTTTATTAAAGCAATAAAAGAGGATTTTCCTCCTCTTGCCATAATTCAGGAAATAAATATAGAAGAAAAAGAGGTAAATCATTTTGAAGGGTTCTGGATAGAAAAAAGCAGAACTACAGATAAAAAAATCACCTTTATTCCTCCTGATACCAATATTTGCAAAGATTGCTTAAAAGAATTTTTTGATCCTCAAGACAGAAGATATCATTATCCTTTTATAGTTTGCACCCACTGCGGACCGAGATTTAGTATTGTAAAGGACATTCCCTATGACAGACACAACACCGCTATGGCAGAGTTTCAAATGTGTCCTGAGTGTAAAAAAGAGTATGAGGATCCACTTGATAGAAGGTTTCACACTCAGCCTACAGCCTGTCCAAAATGCGGTCCTAAGCTCTTTTTATATAAAAATGATAAAACCTTAATTTCTGAGGATGTTGAGGAAATAGTTAAGAAAGTTTATCAATACTTAAAAGAAGGGCATATTGTTGCCATAAAAGGAGTGGGCGGTTATCATCTTGCCTGTGATGCAACAAACGATAAAGCTGTATTAAGACTAAGGGAAAGGAAAAGAAGACCTTTTAAGCCCTTTGCTCTAATGACAGGAACCATAGAGAAAATAGAAGAATTTCTGGAAGTATCTCCTAAGGAAAGAGAAATTCTCCTTTCAAAAGAAAGACCCATACTCATTTTAAAAGAAAAAAAGCCTTTGGTAAGCAGGTATGTGGCGCCGGACCTTACATACATAGGAATTATGCTTCCCTATACTCCTTTTCAGCATCTTCTTTTTTCCTTAGACAGAGATCTTATTCTTGTCATGACAAGCGGAAATTTATCTGAAGAACCCATATGTTATAGAGATGAAGAGGCTTTTGAAAGGCTTTCTCACATAGCAGATTATTTTGTAACCTATAACAGAGAAATTGTTGCTCACAGCGATGATAGCGTGCTTTTTGTAATAAAAGAAACACCTTTTTTTATAAGAAGGTCTAAAGGATTTGTTCCGGCACCGATTTTAGTGAAAAAGCCTTTTCCCGTTCATCTTTTTGCCTCAGGAGGAGATCTTAAAAACTCCTTTGCCATTGCAAAGGATAAAGTGGTTATTTTAAGCCAGTATCTTGGGGACTTGGAATCTCCGGTTACTCAAAAGGTCTACAAAGAGGCAGTAGCACACTTTCTAAAGGTTTTTGATGTTCATCCAGAGGTATTTATCTCAGATATGCATCCAAATTATTTTACGACAACTTTAACAGATAGACTTGCAGAAGGAAAGCCAAGGCTTAAAGTTCAGCATCATCATGCTCATATAGTATCAGTTATGGCTGAGTATGAATTAGAGGAGCCAGTAATCGGACTTTCCTTTGATGGAACAGGTTTTGGCACAGATAATAAAATTTGGGGAAGCGAATTTTTAATTGCAGATAGAAAAAAATTTAAAAGGGCAGGGCACTTTTCCTATTTTATGCTTCCAGGCGGAGAAAAGGCTATAAAAGAAGTGTGGCGTATAGGACTTTCTCTTCTTTATCAGGCGGGAATACCTATAGATTATTTACCTTTTAGAGAGGGTAAACCGATTAGCATAATTTTACAGATGCTTGAAAAAAAGATAAATTCACCCTATGCCTGCAGTATAGGAAGAATTTTTGACGGAGTTTCAGCCCTTCTCGGAATTTGTGAAAAAATAAGCACAGAAGCAGAGGCAGCTCAAAAACTTGAAGAAGCGGCATTAAAAGCAGAAAAATTTTACAAAATAGAAATAGAACCTGTAGAAAAGGAGGATGAACTGATTGTTCCTACAGAAGAATTGATAAAAAAGATAATAGAACTAAAAGAAAAAGGGATAAGTATTTCTGAAATTGCCCTTTCCTTTCATAAGGCAATAATAGAGGTAAGTTTTAAGGTGGTTGAAAGGATAAGGGAAAAAAGCGGAATTAAAAAAGTGGTTTTAAACGGTGGCGCCTTTCAGAATAGAATTCTTTTAAAAGGTCTCTGGGAAAGGCTTGAAAAGGCAGGCTTTGATGTATATTTGCCTCAAAAAACACCTCTAAATGATGGCGGAGTAGCTCTTGGGCAGATAATCATAGGAAGGGAAAATCTGGTATAATTCAATTATGCTCTGGTTTCTTCTAATTTTCTTCTCCCTTTACACTCTAATGCATCTTTATGTATTTTATACCAAAATAAGCCCCCTTTTACCAGAAAAAATTAAAAAAGTTTTACCTCTTTTAATGCTAATTCTTATTTTCTCTCCGATTTTTATGAGATATGCAGACAAATACGCTTCTTCAGAAGTCTCTTATATTGTGGCACTTTTAGTTTTATTGTGGATGGGATTTTTAATTTATCTGGTTTTCTTCTCTTTGATATGGGATATTTTCAGACTTTTTACAAAAAGGATTTTTTTAAAAAGTTTATCCAAAAAGAAAGAGGTTTACGGTTTAATTTTAATTTCTATCTTTTTTTCAGTTTACAGCTATCTTGAAACAAAGAAATTAGAAGTCATTCATATAAAGTTTGAAACATGCAAACTGCCGGAAAACATTAAAAAAATTAAGATTCTTCAAATATCTGATTTACATCTCGGCCCCCTTATGGGAATGGATAAAATAAATTTAGTAAAAGAGGTGTGGGAAAGAGAAAAACCAGATATTGTTGTTTCTACAGGAGATCTTGTAGATGGCAATATGAGGAAAAAAGACAAATATGCAGAAAAGCTAAAAGAGTTAAAAGCCCCCTTAGGTAAATACGCAATTTTAGGAAATCATGAATACTATAGAGGGGTTGAGCAGGCTATAGAGTTTACGGAAAAAGCAGGATTTATTCTTTTGAGAAATAAAACTATAAATATAAAAAACATTTTATACATTGCAGGGCTTGATGATAAGACCTGTAGATTTTTTAATGCATGTGATAAGACATTTGATGAAGCAGAATTTTTAGAAAAACTTCCTAAGAAGAAGTTTATTTTACTTTTGAAGCATCAGCCAGAAATAAAAAAAGAGGCAATAGGTCTTTTTGATCTCATGCTTTCAGGACACACTCACGGCGGGCTTTATAAATATGTAGGCTCTTTTATAATGCAAAAAATTTATGAAACAGACAGAGGACTTAAGCATCTCGGAAAGGGATCTTATCTTTTTGTTTCAAAGGGAGTAGGAACTGGTGGCCCACCAATGAGATTTTTAACCCCTCCTGATGTTGCAGTAATAGAGCTTCTAAATTGTAAAAATTAGTATAAAATAGGTCTTCATGAAGATCGGAAGATTTTTCTGTAAAGATGAAATCTTTTTTGGTGTAATAAATGAAAATAAAATATTAAAGATAAAAGATCCCTTTTCTCAAATAAAACCTTCAGATATAGAATATCAGCTTAAAGATGTAAAGGTTCTTTCTCCGGTTCTTCCTTCCAAAATAATAGCGGTAGGACTCAATTATAGAGATCATGCAAGAGAGCTCGGAATGAAAATACCGGATGAGCCGATTATATTTTTAAAGCCACCTACAGCAGTTATTGGTCACGAAGAAGACATTATTCTTCCTCCAGAAAGTAAAGAAGTGCATTATGAAGGAGAGTTAGCTGTAGTGATAGGAAAGGAGCTTTACCGTCCCTTGAATTTCAAAGAGATTGAGTCCGCAATTTTAGGGTATACCTGTTTTAATGATGTTACAGCAAGGGATCTTCAGAGAAAGGATGGGCAGTGGACAAGAAGTAAAAGTTTTAATACTTTTGCACCAATAGGACCTTTTATTGAAACTGAGCTTGACCCTAACAATCTAAAAATAGAAACAAAAGTTAATGGAGAGATAAAACAGAGTAGCACAACAAAGGAATTAATTTTTAATGTATTTGAGCTTGTAAAGTTTATTTCAAATATTATGACCCTTCTTCCTGGAGATGTTATAGCAACAGGAACGCCTCCTGGAGTAGGAGCTTTAAAAGAAGGAGATGTGGTGGAAGTTATTATTGAAGGAATAGGAACTTTAAGAAATGGGGTTAAGAGATGAAGCAAGAAAAAAGGGAATTTCTGCCAAGGCTTATTGCATTTGAAGTAACAAGAACCTGCAATCTTGATTGTATTCATTGTAGAGCTGCAGCCTCAAAAGGTCCCTATGAAGGAGAATTAACAACCGATGAAATTTTCAGAATACTTGAGGAAATAAGAGAAGTTGCTCAGCCCATTATAATTTTAACAGGCGGAGAGCCCCTTTTAAGAGAGGATATTTTTGATATAGCAAGAAAGTGCGTAGAACTATCTTTAAAACCTGTTCTTGCAACAAATGGAACCCTTATAGACGAAAAAGTAGCAAAAATGATTAAAGATTCAGGGATTGCAAGGGTGAGTATAAGCCTTGATGGAGCAAGTGCTTTCGCACATGATAATTTCAGGAAAATGCCTGGTGCTTTTGAAGGAGCAATTAAAGGGATAGAAATGCTTAAAAAAGAAGAAATCCCTTTCCAGATTAACACTACCATTACAGGAATAAATAAAGAGGAGCTTCCTAAGATACATGAGTTAGCTATAAAATTAGGAGCAGTTGCACATCATATTTTTGTTCTTGTTCCTGTTGGCAGAGGAAAGGAAATTGATAAGGAAAGTTTAACTCCAGAGGAATACGAAAATATTCTTAACTGGTTTTATGAACAAAGGGGGAGGTCAAACCTTCAACTTAAGGCAACCTGTGCACCAACTTATTATAGAATTTTAAGAGAAAGGGCAAAAGAAGAGGGTAAAAAGGTAACTTTTGAAACATTCGGGCTTGATGCTGTGACAAGGGGCTGTCTTGCAGGAACAGGATTTTGTTTTATTTCCCACAGAGGAGAGGTTCAGACCTGTGGATACTTAGAAATTGCCTGCGGAGATTTAAGAAAAAACACTTTTAAAGAGGTCTGGGAAAACTCAGAAGTTTTTAAAAATCTGAGAGATTTTACTAAATATAAAGGAAAGTGCGGAAAGTGTGAATATATAAGAGTTTGTGGTGGCTGTAGAGCAAGGGCTTATGAGGCAACAGGGGATTATTTAGAAGAAGAGCCACTTTGTCTTTATGAGCCAATAAGATCAAAGATAACTTCCGGGAGCTGAACCTTCGGAAGATTTTTAAATTCAAGAACATCTTTTGGAGCAAAAATTATATAATCTGTTTCATCTTTTCCAGCAGAGCCTAAGGGATTGGCAATAAGATAATCAAAGGCTTTTTCTTTTTTCTTTTTCTTTGCATAATTTAAAAGTTTATTTTTTTCTTCTAAAGCAAAGCCTATGGTAATTTGTTTTTCAGTTTTGGAGGCACTCAAAGTTTTGGCAATATCTTCAGTTAACTCAAATTCAATACTTATAGGCTCTTTTTTCTTGAGTTTACCTTTTAAAGAAGTTTTCGGTCTGAAATCACAGGGAGCACCTGCAAAAATAGCAATTTCACACTGCGGAAAAAGATTTTTTGCAGTTTCAAACATATCTTTAGTTGTTTTTACAAAATAAATTTTTGGAAAAGGGATTTCAGAAAAATAATTCAATTTGGGAAGTACATAGGGAAAAGTATCAAGTCCCCATATAAGATGGACTTCTGCACCCCTGTAATAAGCTTCTTTAGCAAGAAAAAAAGCCGTTTTTCCTGATGAGGCATTGGTAATAAATCTTACTTCATCTATATATTCTCTTGTAGGTCCTC
>DAIQAS010000005.1:0-35284 GCA_036781525.1 Thermodesulfobacterium sp.
TTATAGCTTTTTTAGACTGATTTTACAACTGATCTTTACTTAAGCACTAAAAGGACAATCTTTTAAAATCAATTAATGGGAATTTTATCTCAGAAATCTCCCCAAAAATTTTGTAATTTCAGATCCTGCTACTTATTGTAAAATAAGATGGAGCTTCTAAATAAATTCTATTTTAAAAGTTTTTTCTTTTTCTCAAAGGAAAGTTCTTTTGTATTTGATAATCTCAGGGCATGGGTAGTGCACTTTGTAACGCAGGCAGGCTCAAGACCCTGGTCAATTCTATCCATACAGAGATCACACTTTATAATAGTTCCACCTTCTGGATTATATTGAGGTATACCCCACGGACAGGCTTCAATACAGTTTTTACAACCTATACAGAGAGATTTATCTACAAAAACTATTCCATCTTTTTTTCTCTTCTGCATGGCCCCTGTGGGGCAGGCTTCTACACAAGGAGGTCGTCCGCAGTGAAAACAGGTGACGAAGTAAAATTTTTGTATAGCTTTATTTTTTACAATTTTTATCTCAGAAGAAAGAATTTCACATATTTTAATTCCCGAAGTTATTCCCTTATTTATTATACAGTGAACTTCGCAGGCATGACATCCTATGCATCTCTCTAAATTTTGAACAATACGATATGCGCTCAATTTTTCCCTCCTTACTAAATTTTTCTTACTTTTACAAAGTTTTCAAATAAAACACCCGTATGGCTTGTCTTTCCAAACTTTTCAAAGGCACCTTTTAATAAGCGACCTTCATTAAGTCCTTTTCCATAGGACCTTTTAAGCCAAGGAATGTCATTTTGAAAACCTCTATACATAAAAACACATTCTGGATGTATAAAAGGAGTTATTTTTACCCTTATTTTTCCGGAATAGTCTTCTGAAGAAACTTCTACAATATCTCCGTCTTTAATTCCAAGTTTTTTAGCTGCCTCTTCATTTATCCACAATTCATTTTCAGGAAGTATTTTATTTAAGACAGGATTATTTTGCGTTCTTACATGAGTGTGAACAGCTACTCTTCCGAAGATGAGCCTGAATTCTCCCTCTTCAACATTTGGTCTTGCTGGTTCTTCATAAGGTATAAAATAGGGAACTTCTCTTTCATCCATTTTGCTTGATATAATTTCAATTTTTCCAGAAGGAGTTTTAAATTTCAGTTCTTCTCTACTGTAAATCAGAGGTTCTTTACATAATGGAACAAAGCCTTTTGCATCAAAGTCTTCTATTTTTATTCCTGTATCTTTAAGCTGATAATTCCAGATATCTTCTATGCTTTCATAAGGAACATATTGTCCCACTCCCATTCTCTTACAAAGTTCTGTAAAAATCCACCATCTCGGTTTGGTATCATAAACCGGATCAACTGCTTTTCTTCTTACGATAAAAGCTGGTTTTGCTCCTCTTTGAAGTCCGATGATATCATCTCTTTCCAGATATGTGGATTCAGGTAAAATTACATCTGCAAACCATCCAGTTGTTCCATAGTCTACAGGAATGTGAACCAGAAGTTCTAATCCATTTAAAATTTCCTTAATGTCAGAAAGAGGCATACCTGCAAAAGGATCATATCTATAAACTATTAAAGCCTTTACAGGATAGGGTTCTCCTGTTTTGATAGCTCTAAAAAGATGTAATATATGTCCTGCTCCGTCATAAAGAAAACCTTTACCCAGCTCTGCTTCTATACGTTTTTCTTGAGGAGCAGGTATGGGTTCAAGAAGACTTTTTAAAGGTTTAGCTCCTACCTCCTTAGGGGATTTTGCTAAAATCAGTCCTCCTTTTTGCTCTATGTTTCCGAGAAGAGCATTGAGAATATAAACTGCTCTGGCATAGTAGAAAGAATCCATATATCTTGCGCCGAACCAGTAAGGATAGATTATAACCTGCGGTTTAGCCTGACTAAGTTCTCTTGCAAGTGCAATAATTTCTTCTTCTGGAACTTCGGAGACGCCCTCTGCCCATTTAGGAGAATAGGGTTTCACGAAATTTTCTAAAGTATCCAATCCTACAAAAAATTTGTCTACAAAATCTTTATCATAAAGACCTTCCTTTAAAATTTGATGAATAAGTGCAAGGACTATAGCATAGTCTGAACCCGGGCGATTTCTAAAATATTTAGTAGCTTTGGTAGCGGTTACATTAACTCGGGGGTCAAAATAGGTTAACTTAGCCCCCTTTTCTAAGGCCTTAAAAACATTATTAGCTTCTTTTACAGCTACAGCATCAAAAAAAGCCCTTCCAAAAGAAACTATATGCTTTGCATTAGCAAAATCAAAACTTATTTGATTTCTTTGTATTCCAAAAAGAGTTTGTGCCGCAAGATCCACATTCTTTCTGCAAAGATCGTCATGGTTAAAATAATTAGGAGAACCTATTGCCCTTATAAATACTCTTTGCATTTCTCCGAACAGCCCGCCACCTCTATCAAGAAGAGCTATAGCTTTGGCCCCATATTTATCCCTTATAGCGGTTAGTTTTTCGACTATATAGTTTAAAGCCTCATCCCAGGTAGCTCTTTTCCATTCTCCAGAACCTCTTTCTCCGGTTCTTATCATGGGATATTGAGGTCTTTCATTATCGTAAAGATGAACAAGCCCAGCAGAACCTCTTGCACAAAGAGCCCTTTCTATACCGGCTGCATAAGGATTTCCTTCTATCCAGGTTACTTTTCCGTCAGTTATCTCAACTCTTATAGGACATCTTGCAGAGCACATACCACATACTGAAAAAACTTCTTTCTTCATTTTTTATCTCCCCTTTTTAAGTTGTTGTTTTTAACAAAAACATAGCAAATTTAATACCCATTATAAATTATCCAAAATTTATAAAATTTACATGTCCATTTGATCTTAGAATTGTTCCATTTGGGACATAATATGGTCTTTAAGGGACATTTTAATTCTAAAACTTATATGAAGAATATTGGAATTGAGAATTTTATTTTCGGGTATTTTTTTTGCAAAAAAAGATTTAAAAAATTACGGGGAGGTGGGTTTATGAAGGATTACCTAAGATTTTTAAAAAAGTTTAAGCCCCTTTTAATAGGATGTTTTATTGTGTTTTCATTTTTATGGATTTATTGGTTAAGTGTAGCCTCTTTATCTGCTGAGAATGTCTCAAACACAGATTCAGCAAACGCTGTCTCAAATGCCTCATCTCAGGTTTCAGTTGATAGAACTTTTGGTTTGTCTGGCAAGCTGGGAGAAATTATTGCTAATACTCCTATATGTGGAGAAACTCTTGAGAAAGGCTGTATAAACCCAACTGCAGAAAGAGGTTATTTGGGGATTCCCGGAGCACCTAAACCCAATCTTATAATTGCCTTTTTATGGGCTTTATGGGTAGGCTGGATATTTTCTACTGTTGGAGCTTTTGGTGGAATTATGGCAGGTGTTGGACATATTACCATTTTTGGCCTTGGCAATTATGCATCTACTTTTAAGAAAACCAATCCAGCTTTGAATAAATTTCTTACAGATACTATCCGCACATCCAATATGTTTTTAGTTGGATTAAGCTCAATCATATCTACTTTTAATTACTGGCGTATGAAAAGAATAGTTGCTCCCCTTGCAATCGTTATGGCAATCGGTGCTGTAGGAGGTGCATTTGCCATTGCTTATCTCACAGCTGGTAAAGTAACTTTCAAGCAATATGTTGGATATTTTGGTTTAGCTGTTTTTGCAATAGCAGGTTTTATGTGGTATGGAACTACAGAAAGAGCAAGGGCTAAAAGAAAAGCAGCAAGTGAAGCTGCTAAAAAATTTGAAGAAGCTGTTAAAAAAGGCGAAGCTGTTGAAGGTGTTAAACTCATTAAATTCGGTTTGACAGAATGCATTTTTACCTTTGCAGGAGTTGAATTCAGATTTAATCCTTTACTTGCCTTTATAGGTGGTTTAATTGTTGCTATGATTTCTGTATTTCTTGGACTTGGAGGTGGCTTTTTGCTTGTTCCTTTTATGACAGACATTATTAAACTTCCCATGTTCATAGTTGCTGGAACTTCTGCTTTTGTAGTAATGATTCAAATGATTGTGGGAATTTTAACTTACTTAGGAAAAGGTATAGTTGTCTGGTGGCCCCTTATCGGAGTAGAATTAATAGGTATTTTTATCGGTTCTATGATTGGACCCCGCACTCAGAAATATATTCCTGATATCTGGCTGAAGAGACTTTTTGTGCTGCTTGCTATTTATGTAGGTTTGCGTTACACTACTAAAGGTTTCTTCGGAAGAAGTATAGTTCCTCCTTATTAAAAAACTTTATGAAGCCCCGGAGTTTAATAAAAAATCCGGGGCTTTTTAGAAAATGTTTGATAAAATTGAACTTTACTATTACAAACTAATGTTTACCTTAGATAAAATTTTTCTTTTACCTTATAAACTTTTTTATTTTATCTTTAAAAACGGTATTTTAGCCTATTTTTTGGGCACTTTTGTTTTGTCCTTTTTAGCCATATTGGTGGGCAAATTACTACTTGGTTTTATTTTTTATATTAATCGTAATTATATAAAAACCCTTAATGAAGAGCTTGTAAAATGGTATAATCTTTCTGTTGAGGCTTTAGAAAGGGGAGATTCAGAGAGGTTTCATCTTTTTAACAAAGAAGCAAATGAATATTTTGGCAAACTTTTTTTCTTAAATATTTCGCATACAGTAAGTTTGCTTATTCCTTTACCTTTTTTACTTTTTTGGCTACAGTTAAGATTTGGTAAGGTTGAATTTCCTTTACCTTTTTTTGAATATAAAGTCAATTATTTTTTTACTTTTGTTGTATGCTATTTTTTGGCTTGGATTTTTTATAAATTGATTTACAGATATTTACCGGTTTATAAGAAGATAGAAGAATTTGTTGCAATTTGCGGAGATGTTCAGAAAGAGATGAAAAGTATGGCAGAGGTTTTAAAAGAAAAATTAAAAGGTCAAACTAAAGAAAACCATATAAACAAAGTATAGAATTTTCAAAAAGCTTTTAAAATTGTCCTTTTAGGGTCAATAATATAAAACCTTTAGTCCAAAAAGGAACAAAGATTTAAAAAAGCTCTTTTAATTACCGCTTAATTTTTGATTTTTATATCTGGTATAGATTTTGCTATCTTTCGCTCAAAAAGAAAAGGAGGTGAGGGTATGCGAATAAAAAGCCTTTTAAGTATGGGAATGGCTTCTCTTTTATTTTGTTCTTCCTTTGCTTCTGATTTAAGTGCAATGACACAGGAAGAAGAGATTAAAATGTTAAGAGAACAGGTTCAGATGCTTTTAAAGAGAATTGAGGAGCTTGAGAAAAATCAAAAGGAACTTGCAGACAAGCAAAAAGAGACAGAAAAGAAAATACCAACTAACTGGAAGGCTTACTGGAAAAACGGATTTAGAATTGAATATAAGGATCCGGAAAAAAAGGAAGATTATGCTTTTCGTTTCAGAACAGCTCTTCAGCTTCGTTATACTTACATGTTAAGAGATGATGATTTTAGCGGAGGAGATGAGAACTATAGCAGTTTTACCATGAGAAGATTGCGTTTCTTTGTAGATGGGCATGCACCTAATAAAGATTGGGAATACTTTGTTCATGTTCAGCTTGAGCCAAAGGGAGCGGTCAATGTTCATGATGCCACTGTAACTTGGAAAAAGTATCCCTTTTTTAAAATCCAGCTTGGAAGAATAAAGATACCCGCCATGAGTATGGAATACTGGCAGAGCGGATTTTTACAGCAGGGACAGGATAGAACAATTTTTACAGATGATAGTGAAAACTACTGGCCTTACTCTGGAACTCAAAAGCTGAAAGTGGGAAATCATTTGCTTAAAAACGGATTCCCCATAGGAGGAATGCTTCTTTTCCGTTCTCAGGGTATTAATGCTCAGGGAACCCTTGATATGTTTAATAAAAAACAATTTTTAGCTTACTGGGTGGGAGTTTATAACGGTAGAGACACCCAGGGAGCTTCTGATAGTAACAGCGATGACAAACTTTACTGTGCCCGTCTTGCCTTTAATTTTCTTTCTGGTTCAGATCCAAATGGTCCTCTTGGAAAGACCACTTTTTACAACTACTTTTTACAGGGAGATTACTATTATAACACAAAACCTGCCTTAGCTTTGATAACCTCTGGTTTCTGGACAAAGGACAGACCATCATCTTATTATTATTGGGATGGCACATCAAGTAAGGAAATAACAAATAAAAATCATGATATAGAAAATTATGGATTTGATGTGGCGCTTCTTTTTAGGTATAAAGGTTTTTCCTTTGATATAGAAGGAGCTTGGGAAGAAATAATTCAGGATCCTGATAAAGGGAATGTTGGAAGTTATCCAACTACTTTGTTTTCTGATGAAGAGACCTGGGATAGATTGGGCTTTCGTGTAAATGTAGGATATTTTATAGTTCCAAAAAAATGGGAAGTTTACTTCAAGTATGCCTATCTTGACCGCTTAATGGATGACAAACTGGAAGATGCAGTAAAAAGCGGACTTGGTCTTATCAAAACCTCAAAAGGAGCTTATGCTATAGAAGATTATATGCAACAATATGTTCTTGGAGTAAATTACTTCTTAAAAGGATTTAATCATTACATTTCTGCAGAAGTTTCTTATCTTACTATCAATACAAGCAAACCTTCAGAAGATGAAATAAGCAAATTAAATGCTCAAGGAATGAGCCTTCCTTCCAATTGGGATGATGAGACTGAAAATGACTGGAGATTTAGAATTTCCTATCAATTCTTCTTCTAATTCTAATTAATTTTTGAGGGGGCTTTCTTCCCCCTTCAATTTCTACTTCTTGATTTTTTATTCCAACGGTTTTAAATTAAATTGATGTGTAAATTAACTAAAAAAATAATTTTATTTTTAAGTTTCTTAATTTTAGTTTTATGCAGTTGTAAAAACTCTAAAAACCCTCAACCAGTAAAAAATAATAAAATTCAAGGTCCCGTAATTATAATAGGAGTTTTATCTCAGGAATCTCCCAAAGATATTTTGAATAATCTTTACCCTTTAAAGGTTTTTTTAGAAGAGAAACTAAAGAGGCCTATTAAAATTGATATTTCTAAGGAATTTGAAGAGTATTATCAAAAAATTAAAGAAAAGAAGATAGATCTTTTGATTTTAGATCCTGCTACTTATTGTGAAATGAGATGGAAGATGCATAAATATATTGTTCCTTTAGTTAAACCTGAAGGAAAGGAAGGAGAAATAAAAAGTGTTTTTGTAGTTAAAGAAGGTAGTCCTATAGAAAAAATTTTTGATGCTATACATAAAAAACTTGTTCTGGGTGATGAAAGATCATCTTTTAGTTATCTTATTCCTCTTTCTATGTTAAGGGATGTGGGATTAAATTTAAGTGATTTTAAAGAAGTTGCAACCGTTAAAAATGAAGAAAAAATTGCACTTTTTGTGCTTATAGGAGAATATGATGTAGGAGCTCTGAGTGAGTCTGTAGCTAAAAAATATTTGAAAAGTGGGCTTAAGATTATTAAAGCATCAGAAGCTACACCCCAGTTTCTTATTGCTTCAAGATTAGATCTGCCAGAAAAAGAAAATATTCGATCACTTTTGTTAAAAGAGTGTGATAAAAATGTTCTACAGGCTTTCAATATAGAAAATTTTGTTCCTGCAGAAGATAGAGATTTTGATTATATAAGATTTTTAATTCGTAATTTCAAAGGAAGAGATTATGTAAAATATAGTCCAAATACTATAAAAGTGGCTTTTCTTCCACTTTACAGTCCTCTAACTATTTATAAAAATTTTGATCCTTTAATGAGGTATCTTACAAAAAAAACAGGATATGAGTTTAAATTGGTGATACCTAAAAACTTTGAAGAATTTATTCAAATTGTTAGCACAGGAAAGGTGCATTTTTCCTATCAAAATCCTTATATATATGCAATTATTGCTAAAAAATACCCTTTAAAGGTCCTTGCTATTACTGTAGGTGAAGAATGTTCTCTTGGGAATAAAAAAGAAATTTGTGGTGGAAAAACATTTAGAGGAGTAATTATTGTAAGAAAAGATAGTCCAATAAAATCTTTAAAAGACCTGATAGGAAAAAAAATTTTTATTGTATCCCCTTATTCTGCGGGAGGTTTTTTGTCTCAAAAGATATTTTTAGAAAAAAGAGGATTTAATGTATATAAAGATTTTAATCTTATTGATGCTAAGAGACAGGAGAAGGTAATAATAGGAGTTTACAGAGGAGAAGCTGATGCTGGTTTTGTTAGAGAAGCTTCACTTTCGGTTCTTTCCCAGGAAGTTGATATGTCACAAATAAAAGTTCTTGCTTTTACAGAATATCTTCCCAACTGGCCATTTTGTGCAGTTAATGTAAATCCTGCACTTGCTGAAAAAGTAAGAAAATTATTGATTGAGATAGAAGATAAATATGTACTTGAAAAAGCTAATATTAAAGGATTTGTGAAAGCAACAGAAAAGGATTATAAAAGTCTTCTGAAACTGGCAAAATAAATGTTTGATCCCCTAAAAAAACTTTTTGTTTTGTGGAACCGTTTCAGTGTAAGAAAGAAAATCTTTATTTCATTTTTTATAATTATTTTTACACTAATATTTTTAACAGATTTTCTTATTCTTAACTATCAAAAAAGAACTCTCAAAAATGAAATATATAATAAAATCAGATCCAATTTAAACGCCCTTTCTTATGAAATTATAGACTATATAGTATTTTTAGATCCTTTAAAACTTGATGAGAAAGTAAAAATTCTGATGCAAAATCCAGGTATTAAACATGTAATGATTGCTGATTTAAATGGCAGGATAATTGCTCATAGTGACTATAAAAATTTAGGAAGCTATATTAATACCAAAGAAAACACCTTTTTATATTGGGAAGAAGAAAATCACGGAATTAAAATTATAAACATTCCTATTTTTAGATCTTCCTATCCTTTAGGAGTAATTAGAGTTGGCGTTTCTGAAGAGGATATAAATAATTATATTGAAAATTCCTCTCAAAATCTCAGAAATTATATTTTTGTGATTTCAATTTTTATCTTACTTTTGACATTACTTGTTTCTTATTTTCTTGCTAATACTTTAACCAAACCCCTTTCAAGGCTTAAAGAAAAGATGGTTAATCTGGGAACAGACAAGCTTGAACTATGTGAGAACGAAAATTTAATACTCTGTAAAGATTTTCATAATTGTCAAGAACTAAATTGTCCTGCTTATGGTAAAACCAGATGTTGGTTAATGGTCGAGGCGCAAGAAATTTGCAGAAAGAAAAGAGATCTTAACTGTCATGAATGTTTTGTTTATAAGGTTTCGTGTGGAGATGAAATCGGATATCTTATAGAAACATTTAATGAAATGATAATAAAACTGAAAAAATCCTTAGCTGAGCTTGAGAAAAGCACCTTGGAAAAGCTTAAACTTGAAAAACGTGCAGCAATAGCTGAAATGTCAATGGTTGTTGCTCATGAGATAAAAAACCCTTTAAATTCAATTAAAGCAGCTTCAAACTATCTAAAAGCTAATTTTAAAGGAAAAATTCTTAGTGAATTTTTATCTATTATTGACAAAGAAGTAAATAGATTAAATGAACTTATAAACAGCTTTCTTCTTTATGCGAGACCTTTATCCTTAAAGTTTGAAAAAAATAATATAAACAAAGTTTTAGAAGAAGTAGTAAAGCTTGTTCAACATGAAATTGAGGCAGAAGGTAAGTTTTTGAAAACCGAATTTGATTTACAAATTCCTGAATTTTATTTTGATGCTTCTCAGATAAAACAGGCTATATTGAATCTTTTGGTAAATGCAGAAGAGGCAACAAAAGAGGGAGATATAATTTTTATTAAGACTGAAAAGGAAGAAAACTTTGTTAAAATAATAGTCAAAGATACAGGAATGGGGATACCAGAAGAGGAACTTAAAAAAATTTTTGAACCCTTTTTTACGACAAAAACAACAGGATCAGGGCTTGGACTTGCCTGTGTTGAAAGAATTATTAGAGAACATGACGGAGATATAGAAGTAAAAAGTGAGATAAATAAAGGAACAGAATTTATAATTAAATTACCTATAAGATATGAAGCCTAAAATACTTTTTGTTGATGACGAAATAAATAGTTTAAAAACAATTTCTGCAATTCTAAAAAAAGAGGGTTTTGATGTAGTTACAGCGAAAACAGCTGAAGAGGGACTTGCCAAGCTTCAAGATTTTAATCCAGATTGCATTTTACTTGATTATCTTCTTCCTGGTATGAGCGGAATTGAGATGTTAAAACGTTTAAAGGAGGAAAATTACCACATACCCGTAATAATTCTTACAGCTTTTGGAACCATTGAAAGAGCTGTAGAGGCTATTAAATTAGGTGCTTTCCATTATTTAGTTAAGCCTGTAGATACAGAAATGTTGATAAATGTTTTAAGAGAAGCTGTAACTAAATATGTTATACCTTTAGAGCAAGATTATTATGAAAAAAAATTTCAAGAAATAATAGGGAAAAGCAAGGCTATTAAAGAGATATTTCAGATTATTGATATGGTAGCTGAAAGCAATGCAAATGTTCTTATTACAGGAGAATCTGGAACAGGAAAAGAACTCATAGCAAGAGCCATTCACAAAAATTCTCTTAGAAAGGATAAACCTTTTGTGGTAGTAGATTGTGCAACTATTCCTGAAAATCTTCTTGAGGCTGAACTTTTTGGTTATGAGAAGGGAGCTTTTACAGGAGCAACAGAAGGGAAAAGGGGTCTTATTGAACTTGCTGACGGAGGAACGCTTTTTCTTGATGAAATAGGAGATTTACCGCTTACCTTACAAAGAAAATTTTTGAGATTTTTACAGGAAAAGGAGATTAAAAGACTTGGTAGTCTAAATAGAATTAAAGTAGATGTTAGGATTATATCTGCTACTAATCAAGACCTGGAAAAAGCTGTGAAAGAAGGTGCTTTTAGAGAAGATCTATATTGGAGATTAAATGTAGTTAGAATACATTTGCCACCTCTTAGGGAAAGAAAAGAAGATATTCCTTTATTAGTTAAGTATTTTTTGAAAAAATATGCTGAAGAAAATAATAAGCCCATTCCTGAGTTGGGAACAGGTGTTATGGATGCTTTAATGAATTATGACTGGCCTGGTAATATAAGAGAATTAGCTCATGTAATAGAAAGAGCAGTTGTTCTCTCCCCCTCTGGAACCATATTCCTGAAACATTTACCTAAAAGAATTTTAGAAAAGTCCTCAGAAGGAAAGGAAGAAGAGAGTCTCAATTTGGTGGAGATGGAAAAAAGATTAATTATAAAAGCTCTAAATGAAGCAGGATGGAATCAGACTAAAGCAGCCAAAATTTTAGGAATATCTCGTAAGCAACTAAGGACAAAAATGAAAAATTACGGTCTTTTATCTTCTAATGGTATAATCTTTCTGTTGAGGCTTTAGAAAGAGGGGATTCAGGAGCTTTTTTAAAAGAAAAAATAAAAGACCAAACTGTTGCGGATTTATAAAGTATAGATTTAAATAATTTTTATGCAGGAAATTATTCATTTTTTTCTTACAAAGGGAGAAAATCTTGAACATGCTGTAGAGAATATCAAAAGTTTTCTTGAGAAATATGAACTTGTCAGATACGATTTTTTCAGAATAGAAAAAGCTTCTGCTTTTCCAGCTACTTCTAAAGAGTTTTGGGAGAACTTAAATTTTGGTATTGAGAAAAATAGAAAAGTACTTGAAGAATTCCTTAACGAATTTAGAAAAGAGGGTTTTACTAAAATTGAGGATATTTCAGAAATTCCTCAGGGTTATTTGAGTAAAATTTTTCATATAATAGCCCATCTCGTTGATGGATTTTTTGGAATTGATTCAGCTTTTTATAATCTTATAGAAGACTCTCATTTTGTAAGTGAATTAATTAAAAGGGAGATAAAAGAAAATCCAGAAAAATTTTATCTGATTAAAGTAAAAGCTTATATAAAAGAGCCTCTCTATAAATTTGAACTATTAAGTCCAAGAAGCTTTTTCAAAAAATAAACTTTTAAAAGAAAAAAGTTAATGCTATATTTGGTTTTAAAAATATTTATTAAAGAGAGGTGTTTTATGGAGAGAGTTCTTATGCTTGGGACCGATGCTATAGCAAGGGGTGCTATAGAAGCGGGTATATCTTATGCAACTTCTTATCCTGGAACACCTGCTACTCAGATTTTAGAATATATCGCAAAAAACAGTTCAATTCCCTGTGAGTGGTCAATCAATGAAAAGGTGGCTTTTGAGGTTGCTTATGGAGTAAGTATAACTGGGAGAAGGGTTTTATGTTCAATGAAACATGTTGGATTAAATGTTGCTGCAGATCCTTTTATGACCTCAAGTTATCTTGGTGTTAGAGGAGGTTTTGTTCTTGCAGTAGGTGATGACCCCGGAGCTTATTCATCTCAAAACGAACAGGACTCCCGCTTTTATGCCTATTTTGCAAAAATTCCCTGCCTTGAGCCTTATGATGGTGAAACTGCCAAACTTTATACTAAAATAGCCTTTGATATCTCAGAAGAGCTGGGACTGCCTGTTATGTTAAGAAGTCAAACAAGACTTCTTCATTGCTATAGTCCAGTAACCTTAGAAGATATTAGACCCCAAAACGAAATAAAGTTAAACAAGGATCCTCAGCATTTAATAGCGATTCCTAAACATGTTATTCCGCTTCATAAGGAACTTAATGCCAAACAGACAAAAATATTGGAAATTTTGAAAAAATATAAATTTAATGAAGTAATTCCAGGAGAAGGTAAAAAAGGGATTATTGCCTGCGGTCTTACTTTTACTTATGCTCTTGAGCTTGAAGAAAAATTGCCAATTCTTAAAATTACAGCCTATCCCATTGATGAGAATTTAATTAAAGAATTCGTAAAGGATCTTGAAGAAGTTATTGTTCTTGAAGAAGGGTATCCCTATGTGGAAAAGTTAGTAAGGTGTTTTCATCCAAAGGTAAGGGGAAAGCTTTCTGGAGACCTGCCTATGGAAGGTGAACTTGGTCCAGACCCAGTTTTAAGACTTTTCGGTAAAAAGGTAAAGAACCCTCTTACTGATGTTCCTCCGAGACCTCCTTTTTTATGTCCAGGATGTCCTCACAGAGAGTTTTACAAAGCACTCTTAGAAGCAGAGCCGGTTTTTGTAACAGGTGATATCGGTTGTTATACTTTGGGTTGTTTACCTCCTCTTTCTGCACTGGATACCTGTCTTTGTATGGGGGCAAGTATAGGTAAAGCTGTGGGTATTGCCAAACAAGGGGTCAAAAGAGTTGCTGCAGTTATAGGAGACTCTACCTTCTGGCATTCGGGAATACCTGCTCTTATAGATGCTGTTTATAATAGAGCTGATATTCTTGTTTGCATCCTTGATAATTCTGTAGTTGCCATGACAGGACATCAGCCCACACCTCATATCGGTTTGACTGCAAAAGTAGAAGAAACTAAGAAACTAAGTCTTGTTGAAATATGTAAAGCCTGTGGAGCCGACTCTGTGGTAGAAATAGATCCCTTTAAAAAGGAAGAAATGATTTCTGCTTTAAAAAAAGGACTTGAGACTCCAGGAGTTCATGTGGTAATTTCAAAGAGACCTTGTATATTTGTGGCAAAAAAATTTAAAAAAAAGCTAAAGGGCTTCAACGGTTTTACTATCTAAGAGCTTTACACCTTTTTGCTGAAGAAGATCTATGGTTTTATCAAGATTATTGGTTCTTAAAACCACAAGAGCTTCTTCTCCGCTTTTTTCAACAAAGGCATATACATATTCTACATTTATGTCTCCTTCATAGAGAATTTTTAAGACCTCAGCAAGTCCCCCTGGTTTATCTTTCACTCCTACAGCAAGCACATTGGTAATCTTTGTAGTAAAGCCCGCATCTTCCAAAGCTTTCTTAGCATTTTCTGGATCATTTACAATCATTCTTAATATTCCAAAATCTGATGTATCAGCAATGGAAAGAGCCCTGATATTTATTCCAGCTTTTGCCAAAACATTTAGAGCCTCAAAAAGTCTTCCTTTTTTATTCTCTAAGAAAACGGAAATTTGTTTTATTTTCATAGTTTAACCTCCTTTTTAACTCAGTCCTCTTTTATCAATCACTCTTTTAGCCTTTCCTTCACTTCTTGGTAAACTTTTAGGTTCAACTAAGGTTACTTTTACTCTTATTCCTACAGTTTCTTCAATTCTCTTTTCAAGTTTTCTTCTCAATTCTTCAATCATTCTTACCTCATCTGAAAAGACCTCTTTTGACATTTCCACTTGAATCTCTATTTCATCAAGATAATGAGGTCTTGTGAGTATAATTTGATAATGGGGTTCCACCCCTTGAACTTCAAGAATGGCCTTTTCAATTTGATAAGGAA
Organism: Thermodesulfobacterium sp.; assembly: GCA_036781525.1. Lineage (GTDB taxonomy): Bacteria > Desulfobacterota > Thermodesulfobacteria > Thermodesulfobacteriales > Thermodesulfobacteriaceae > Thermodesulfobacterium. The sequence continues at coordinate 14,352 of DAIQAS010000005.1, forward strand.
ACAGCATAACACCTCTCACTTTAATCATATCATCAGTTCTTCCCCTTATTCTTTCAATTCTTTTTGAAGTTCTGCCACATGCACAGGTTCCCGGAATAAAAGCTGTAATATCTCTTGTTCTGAATCTTAACATGGGAACTCCTTTTTTAGTCAGGGTAGTGAGAACGAGTTCTCCCCTTTTACCTTCAGGTAAGGGCTCTCCTGTTTCTGGATCAATAATTTCAGCATAAAAATGATCTTCCCATATATGAAGTCCTTTTTGTTCCTCACATTCATGAGCGACACCTGGACCAATTATTTCGGTAAGTCCATATACATTAAAAGCTTTTATGCCAAATCTTTTTTCTATTTCTTTTCTCATTTCTTCAGTCCACATCTCTGCTCCAAAACTTCCCACTCTCAGCTTAAGAGTTCGTGGATCTATTCCCATTTCATCCTTTGCATACTCAGCTAAATACAGAGCATAAGAAGGGGTACAGGCAAGAACAGTTGTTCCAAAGTCGCGCATAAGTTCAATTTGTCTTCTTGTATTACCGGCTGATGCAGGAACAACAGTTGCTCCGATAGCTAAAGCTCCATAGTGAAATCCAAGCCCCCCTGTAAATAGACCGTAACCATAAGCAATCTGGATAATGTCATCTTTTGTTACTCCCATCATGGTGAGTGATCTTGCCATAACCTCTTTCCATACCTCTATATCCTCCCTTGTATAGCCCATCACAACAGGTTTACCCGTAGTTCCACTTGAAGAATGAATCTCCACTATTTCTGATAAAGGAACTGCAAACATTCCGAAAGGATATACTTCTCTAAGATCCGCTTTACTTGTGAAAGGTATATATTTGATGTCCTCTAATGTTTTTATATCCTCTGGTTTAAGCCCGGCTTCTTCAAATTTTTTTCTATAATAGGGAACACGCTCATAGGCATACTTAACGACCTCTTTTAGTCTCTCAAGTTGAAGTTCTTTTAATTTTTCCTCTGGCATTGTTTCTAATTTTTTATTCCAGAACATCGTGTTCCTCCTTTTAAATAAGTAACTCTTTAAATATAATCAGATATTTGCAAAAATTTAACATTTTCATCTTTTAAAGCTTCCCAGGCTTTTTCTAAATCCTCTACTTCAAAAACAAAGTAGGCTTTTTTTCTGGTTTCTGCAACATAAACGAGAGCATTTTCCACATTCACTCCTTTGGAACTTATTAACTTTAGAACCTCATGAAGTCCTCCGGGTCTGTCTTCAAGCTCAATACCTATAGCAGGCACCTTGGCCACAGTAAATCCTTTTTCTTTAAACTTTTTATAAGCCTTTTCTGGCTTGTCCACAAGAAATTTTATTACACCAAAATCCTTTACACTTATTATAGAAAATCCAAGTATATTTATATTTTCCTTGGCTAAAACTTCTGTAATTTTTTCAAGTTTACCGGGTTTATTTTCTGCAAAGATACTTATAATATCTACATATTTCATAAAATTATCACCTCCTTCTTTAGAGGGTTCTTTTATCAATAACTCTTTTAGCTTTTCCTTCACTTACAGGAAGCGTGCCTGGCTCGACCAGCTCCACTTTAGGACGAACCTGAATAGCCTGTCTCAACTTTTCTGTTATTTCTTCTTTTAATTTGAGGAGTCTTTCAATTCTTCCGTCAAAGAAATCCCTATCGATTTCTACTCTAACAATCATTTCATCATAACCTTCCAGTATTATCTGATAATTCTGGGCAACACCCTTTATTCCCATAAGAACACTTTCAATCTGCTGCGGGAATATATTAACCCCTCTTACGATAAACATATCGTCTGCTCTTCCCAATGGACGATCTATACGGATGTGAGTTCTGCCACAAGAACAGGGTTCTAAAATAAATCTTGTTAAATCTCTTGTGCGATAGCGAATAATCGGCATGGTTGTTCTATCAAGAGTGGTAAGGACAAGTTCACCTACTTCCCCTTCTTTTACAGGCTCACCGGTTTCTGGATTTACTACTTCTACATAAAAAGCATCTTCCCATATATGAAGTCCTTTTTTGGCAGGGCATTCAAATCCAACTCCCGGTCCTCCCATTTCAGAAAGTCCATAGCAGTTAAAAACATCAACTTTAAGCATCTCTTCAATTTTTCTGCGAGTTTCTTCACTATATGGCTCAGCTCCAAGATAAGCCCGTTTTAATTTTATATCTTTTCCTGGCTTTAGTCCTTTTTCTTGAATTACAGTGGCTACATAAAGTGCATAACTTGGAGTCATATGAATGCAGGTTGTTCCAAAGGTTCTCATAAGTTCAATCTGTCTCTCTGTATTTCCGGGGCCAGCTGGTATTATAAGCATACCAAGAAGTTCAGCTCCGTAATGCATAACAAGAGCACCTGTAAAAAGCCCGTAAGTCATGGAATTCTGTAAAATATCCTGAGAAGTAGCTCCACTCATAAAAAGTGATCTTGCTATAAGTTTTGCTTGAGACCAGATATCCTTTTTACTGAAAAAAATAGCCTTAGGTTTACCTGTGGTCCCGCTTGAAGTATGTAAACGCACTGCCTTTTCTAAAGGTTCTGCAAGCAACCCAAAGGGATAATCTACAAAAAGATCTTCTTTTGTAGTAAAGGGAAAATTTTTAAAGTCTTCAAGGCTTTTTAAATCCTTGGGTTTAACGCCTAATTCTTTAAATTTTTCTCTATAATGCGGGACTTTGTTATAAACTTTTCGGACAATTTTTTGTAACTTTTTTAATTGAAGGTTTTTTAATTCCTCACGAGATAATAATTCAATTTCTGGATTGTAGTATCTTTTCTCCAAGGCTCCTTCCCTCCTCAAAAGCTTTAAGGTTAAGTTCAATCATTTTTTCTGGGAGAAAAGTTGTTAATACTTCTTTCCAGATTTTGACTGAAAAAGGTAAGAAAAGGGATAATACTCCAAGAAGTATGGTATTTTCAATTTTTGTGCTACCAAGAGATTTGGCAAGTTCTTCAGCTTTTACTTCGTATACCTTAAATCCTAAATTTTTTAACTTTTCAGAAACATTTTTAGGGTAGAGCTCTGGATCAAGAGAAGGCGGAAAAATCTGTTTAAGATTAAGAATAATTGTGCCGTTATCTTTTAAAAAATGAAGGTATCTTAAAGCCTCCATTTCTTCAAGAGCAAGCATTATGTGGGCTTCACCTGTGGGGATAGAAGGAGAATTTACTTTTTCACCAAAACGAACTTGCCCTATTACAGAACCTCCCCTTTGAGCCATCCCATGAATTTCACTTTCTTTTACATCAAGACCGCTTCTAAAAGCACACCAGGCTATAATTCTGCTTGCAAGAACAATTCCCTGTCCACCTGTTCCTACAAGTACAAGATTAGTGGTTTTGTTTCCCATAAAAATCACCTATTAAGAGAAATTTGAATATTAGATAAATGTTTATAGCATAACAATCTGTTCAAGTCAATATAAATTAAATTAAAAATAACAAAAAGTAAAAAAATGAAGTGTTTTACTTGTAAATAAGAGAAGTTTATTTTATAATCACACTTTTATAAAAGTGTAAATTGAAATTAGGAAGGAGGTGAGCCATGAACTTTTTTTTAGCAATTTTCCCTATTTTAGTGGTGCTCATAGGTATGGTTGTATTTTATCGCTCAGGTGTTTTTGTTTCAATAATTGGCTGGATACTCGCTACACTTTTAGCAGTATATTACTTTCATACTCCCTGGGAGGTTGCTCTTGGAGCAAGTTTGGTAGGTATAATAAAGGCTTTCGGGATTACTCTCGCAGTAGCATTTACCATGTTTTTAATCTTTCTTATGAAAGAAACAGGGGCACTGAGTAAGGTTATTGAATATATAAAAGGTATTGCCAAAAGTAAAGAGGAACAGACGCTTTTTTTGGGAATGGGATTTGGGTCACTTTCAACAGCTCTGGGTATGGTTACTCCTGCCATGTTTCCTCCTGTTTTTAAAATGCTCGGTTTTTCATCCATTGCAGCAATAGCTGTAAGTATCCTCTGCTACGATCCTCTTACTTCTTTTGCCCTCTTTTCTATTCCTATCACACTTCCTGCTGAAGTTGCTTACAAAGTATTTCACATTCAACCTCCGGGAATTGAAACCCTTCAAGAATTTATCTGGGATTTTACCTTTAAAATTACCGCCTTTTTGCCTCCAATCTCGATATTGTTTGCATTTTTAATGCTGTGGAGCGTTGGTGGAAAAGAAGCGGTATCTAAACACTGGAAACCAGCATTAATTTCAGGTTTGGTCTTATCTCTATCTGCCTTGATTATAGCTTGGTTGAGAATTCTCCCTGTAGAGGTTATAGGTATTTTTGCGGGATTTCTAACCATGCTTTTTGTTAATATATACTACCGCAGTAAAAATAATACTATCAATAATACTGAAAGGATTAGATTTAATAGAGAAGTTTTTAGAGCTTCCTCTCCTTTTCTTCTATTAGTTCTTTTTTCTTTAATTGTAAATATACCCAAGATTAAAATCTTTTTTGCAAATCTTTTAGGTTCTTATGAGGTTATAAGAATTTTTGCAGATAAAAAAGAAGATCTAAATATAATGGCAAATGTATGGTTCTGGATTTTGGTAGTATCTGTGATTTCAGTACCCATTTTAAAACCTTCTTCAGAACAGATGAAAAGAGTTTTGAAATTGTGGATTACCCGTGTAGGAGGTCCTTTTGTTGCTTATTCTTTATTTTTCGCAGTTGCTTTTATTATGGCTTGGTCAGGTATGGAAATTGTCAATGATAAACTTGTCCCCGGACCTTATTTTAAGGAATATAACATGAATATAGTTATAGCATCAACATTTGCTAAGATTTTTGGTGATGCCTATCCTTTGATAGTCCCATTTATTGGTCTTTTGGGTGCATTTGTTGGAGGAAGTGAGACTGCCTCTAATGTTCTTTTTGCTAAAATTCAGTGGGGTACAACCCTTGCAACTCTCGGAGCTCCAGCTTTTATGTGGGTTTTTGCAGCACATGCGGTAGGTGGCGGTATAGCCTCAGCTATTACTCCTTCAAAAATTACTAATGCTGCAGCAACCATAGGAGTTAGCGGAAAAGAAGAAGGAAAATTTATAAAGGCTGTAATTTTGCCAATTTTATTTATTACATTTATTACAGGACTGCTTTTAATGCTTTTTCTGAAGATTTAAGAAAAACTTGACAATTGTTAAGAGTATATTATTTTTAAATTTTGTAGAAAGGGCCGTTAGCTCAAATGGTAGAGCAATGGACTCTTAATCCATAGGTTGGAGGTTCGAGTCCTCCACGGCCCACCAGCTTTTCCTGAAATATCAAGGATTTTTTAAAAATCCTTCCACGGAATTTGGAGGGATCTTATACCAAAATTGCCTGCATTTTACAGGCAATTTTCAGGCAGGGCTAAGAGCAACGTCTGAAATTTTTGGTAAACTTTCTTTTTTACAATATATATATGCTTTTTCAGACTGTGAAGGTAATCGATTTTAATTTAAAGATGTATTCTGAAAAATATCCGTTGAGTATGATTGTGTAATATAGGAGTATTCAGTATACTGGAATGAGACCAAGTTAAATGCTTAATATGAGATGGGGCAACGTGGACTTTGATAACAAACTAATTATTCTTTTTCCTGAACAAACCAAAAAACAGGAAAAGACACAATCTACCAAAGTTACCACTTCTTGTAAAAATATAATGTTTAGAGAAGGTATAAAGGTTGTATTATTTTAAATAAGTGTTATTTTAAGAAAATGTGACAGAAAGAAATTATTCTTGATTCCTCAATTTTTCAATTTTTCAGAATAATTTCTTTTAGATCACATTAAAAAATCTAAAAAAGGAGCTTATATGTTAGAAATGGAAAGTTTTAAGAGTTTTAATTTGTCTTTTTCAACACTTGAGTCACTAAAAGAAATGGACTATAAAGAGCCTACTGAAATTCAGAAAAAAACGATACCCTTTATTTTGGAAGGAGAAGATTTAGTTGCTCAAGCTCAGACAGGAACAGGGAAAACTGCAGCTTTTGGAATACCTATAGTAGAAAAGATAGATACATTTAAAAAAGAGATACAAGCATTAATACTGGTTCCTACAAGAGAACTTGCTATTCAAGTAGGAGATGAAATAAGAAATATAGGCAAAAAGAAAAAAATTTTTGTTCTTACTTTTTACGGGGGAACTCCTATATTTAAACAGATCGATTTATTAAATAAAAAATTAGGCAGAGTTTTGGTGGGAACTCCCGGAAGAATAAAGGATTTAATAGAAAGAGGTTACCTCAATTTAGAACATGTTAATTTTCTGGTTCTGGATGAAGCTGACAGGATGTTAGATATGGGTTTTTTAGAAGATACTGAAGAGATAATTTTTTATTTACCTAAAAAAAGACAGACGCTTTTATTTTCTGCCACCCTTACAAAAGATGTCCTAAATCTTGCTGAGAGATATATGAGACCAGAATATAAGATCATTAATGTAAAAACCGATGAATTAATTTTAAATCAAATTAAACAAAAAATATATAAGGTTTCTTCTCGAAATAAATTTGAAAAACTTATTGAAATTTTAAAAAGATATAAGGATACAAAGACTTTAATATTTGTTACTACTAAAAAAGAAACGGAATCTCTTACAGAAAGCCTTTTAAATGAAGGTTTTTCAGCTCAAGCAATTCATGGAGATTTTCTACAAAGAAAAAGAGAAAGAATAATGAGAGATTTTAAATTAGGTAAATTTAAACTTCTTGTCTCAACTGATGTAGCCTCTCGAGGGCTTGACATAAAAGATCTTTATTTAGTAATAAATTACGGTTTTCCGAGAGATATAAATTCTTATATACATAGAGTAGGGAGAACCGGAAGAGCAGGAAAAAGAGGAACAGCTATTACTCTTATGACAAGTTCAGAAGAAAAGATTTTTAGAAAATTTTCATATAAAACAAAAACAAGATTAAGAGTTGAAAATTTTTAGAAGTTCCACTTTTTCTTTTGTTTTGAAGGATAAAATATAAAAGCTCCAAGAGCGGAGTGGTTGTGGATCAGGGCTTAAGGTCTTTTATTTTTGTAGAAAAATCCGAGCCCTCCCCAGCTAATTTTAAAGAGATTTTATATATTCAAGAATTAACTTTTCGTCTTCCTCTGAAATATTCCATCCTGTTGATTCTGCAAATTCCTTTAAACGCTCTATTTTAGATGATTTGGGTATAGCAATTACATTAGGCTTTTTTATCAGCCAATTGAGTGCTAATTGAGAGGCTGTTTTATTATACTTTGAAGCAATTTTTTGAATAAATTTATCCTCAGGAATAGCCCCTCTTGCTAATGGAGAATAAGCTATTACAGTTATTCCCATTTTCTCACAATAAGGAAGAACATCTTTTTCAATATTTCTATAAAAAAGATTATATTCTACCTGATTTGCCACTAATTTGTTGTTTTTTAAATATCTTTGAGCTTCTTCCATTTGGAATACATTGAAATTGCTTACCCCTATAAATTTTGTCAAACCCTCTTCCGCAAGTTTTTCCATAGCAGACATGCTTTCACGAAGGGGAATTTTCGGATTGGGAGCATGAATAAGATAAAGATCTATATAATCAGTTTTCAACCTTTTTAGACTTTTTTCTGCAGAATTAATTAAATCTTTATATCTAAGATTTTCTGGCAAAACCTTGGTGATAATAAAAATCTTTTCTCTTGGAAAAATTTTAATAGCTTCTCCAACCAGCTCTTCAGAATGACCGGCTCCATACATTTCAGCTGTATCAATAAGAGTTAATCCTAATTCGATTCCCTTTCTCAAAACCTCTATCATTTTTTCATCTTGAGAATAATCAGGACTCAAAAATCCTCCAATTCCCCAGGTTCCTATCCCTATTGCTGGAATAAGAACGCCTGTTCTATCAAGTTCTTTAAATTCCATTATTCTTATCTAATTTCTGGCAAAATTTTTAATAAATCAGCATTTTCAAAATAGGTAATTGCTTTTTTTATTACCAATTAAATTTCCTTCCTAAAATCAATATTATTTGTAAAAAAATCAAAATCTGCAGGACATCTGTGATTAGGTGTATTAAATTTTTATCATTTTTATTTTACTTTACCATTCTTTTATTTTCTTGAAAGTACAAAATCAGTATGATATCTTAAATAAAACAAACAAAAATCTGGATTTTTTGAAAAGTATTAGAACTAATCATAGGGAGGAGAGTATGGGTAAAAATGTGGTTAAACTTCTTTGCTTTTTAATTTTAATATTCTTTTTACCTTTAAATAAAGCTTTTTCTCAATCTTCTATCAGTACAGAAACTCAAGTTTGTCTTTCCTGTCACGAAATAGTAACCCCTGGTATAGTTAAGGACTGGAAAAAAGTTTACACTCTCAGGTAACTTTAAAAGAGGCTTTAAAAAAAGATACCCTTTCTCGAAAAGTAAATTTAGGCTCTAATTCCATAAAAAATGGAAATACGGTAATCGGGTGTGCTGAATGCCATACTTTAAATCCTGAAATTCACAAAGATACCTTTGACCACAATGGATTTAGTGTTCATATAGTTGTTTCCCCAGAAGATTGCAAAGTTTGTCATTCAAAGGAGGTTGAGGAATACAAAAAAAATCTTATGTCAATGGCTTATATAAATCTAAAAGAGAACTCTTTGTATGCAAAACTTGTAAAATCAAGCCTTGAAAGATATGCGAATGAGCTTTCTGAAAACGATGCCTGTTTGTCATGCCACGGGACAAAGGTAGAAGTAAAAGGCAAGATTAAAAGAAATACCCAATTAGGAGAGATGGAATTTCCTCTTCTTTCAGGCTGGCCAAACAATGGGGTGGGAAGAATAAATCCCGATGGTTCAAAAGGTGCTTGCACATCCTGCCATCCAAGACATTCCTTTTCCATGGAAATAGCCCGTAAACCTTATACTTGTTCTCAGTGTCACAAAGGACCTGATGTACCAGCTTATAAAGTTTACTCTGTCAGTAAACATGGAAATATATTTTTTTCCCAACAAAGTGAAATGAATTTTTCAAATACACCCTGGAAAGTTGGAGAAGATTTTAAAGTCCCAACCTGTGCAGTATGTCATGTAAGTTTGATAGTTGATACTAATGACAATATAATTGCAGAAAGAACCCATCAGATGAATGACAGATTAGCCTGGAGAATTTTTGGATTAATATACGCTCATCCCCATCCCAAGAATTCTGATACTTCAAAAATAAAAAATAAAGCGGGACTAAATCTTCCTACGGAATTAACCGGAGAATTCGTTAAAGAGGCTTTAATAAATGAAGAAGAAATGAAAATGAGAGAAATCAAAATGAAAGGCATTTGCCTTAGTTGTCATTCAAAATCCTGGGTTGAAGGATTTTTTGTTAAATTTCATAACACCATAGAAACAACCAATAAAGACACCTTAGAGGCTACAAAAATTTTATTAGAAGCTTGGGAAAAGAAAGTTGCCGATCCTTCTAATCCTTTTGATGAGGCAATAGAGAAAATGTGGGTAGAACAGTGGTTATTTTATGCAAATTCTGTGAGATTTGCTTCAGCTATGGGTGGTGCAGACTACGGGGTTTTTGAAAATGGGAGGTGGTATTTAAATAAGAACATTCAGAATATGAAAGACTGGCTTAAGTTTTTACTCAAAACAAACTAAATTATCCTTGACTTTTTCTGTCTTTTTCGGATAATTTTTTAGTAATTTTAAAATATATCCGAAAATATATAAAGAAGAAAACCCCTGTTAAGGAGGGAATATATGGGTTTATTTGGCAACCTTGATAAAAAGTTGGGAATACGCTGGAAACTCATTATACCTGTAACTTTTATTACTGCTCTTGGAGTTTTGATGACGGTTCTTGTTACTGGATATTCTCTTCATTGGATAACTCTTTATCATGCTAAAGAAGAGACCTTCCCAGCCTATTTTTCTTCTGTTAAAGCATCCTTAATAAAAGATATGGCAAGTCCAAATTATAGAGAGTTGAGAAACTACTATCTAAACACCTTAAAAAATGTAAAAGTTTTTAGAACTTCTAAGGTTGATTCTCAATTTGGTAGTGAGAGTGCTGAGTTTTACCCCACTTCTGAAGAAAAAGAGCTTATTGATAAAGCTCTTTTAGATAAAAAAGAAGAAAAGGTTTATGAAGTAAACGGCAAACTCAAAGGTATTTATATTTTAAAAGCTGAAAATATGTGTCTTTCCTGTCACAGGGTAAAGGTTGGTGATGTTCTTGGAGGAGTTGTTATAGAGATGGGTTTTGAAAAGGTTTTTTCTACTGCAAAAAAAATACAGGCAATATTTGCCATTCTGGGTCTTTTGGGAGTTTTGGGAGCACCTGTAATTCTCTATATAGCTTATGTGGTTACTCACAATCCGCTTGATAAACTCGGAAGAGTTCTTGAAAAAATGGCAGAGGGTGATTTTACTGTAAAAGTTGGATTTCAGGATAGAAAAGATATCGTGGGAAGACTTGCAAGAAGTCTGGACAAGCTACTTCAGTTTTTTATTCCTCTTAATGAAAAGTCACTTCTTTATTCACAAAGACTTGCAGACTCAACCGATGAAAGCTTTAAGCTCATTAATAAAGCTTTAGAGAATGCAAAAATACAGAGTTCTCAAGCATCTCAAATTGCTACTGCTGTTGAGGAAATGAGTGCAACTGTAGCGGATATTGCAAAGAATGCTTCCAATGTTTCAGATCTTGCGGTTCAGAATATAAATATAGCTATGGAAGGAAAAAACATTTCTGAAGAGGCAGTAAATACTATGCTTAAAGCAAATGAAGATACTGTAGCTTTAAGAAATGTGATTGATGAGCTTAATAAAAGGGCTGATGAAATTGGTTATGTGGTTCAGCTTATTAAAGATATTGCTGATCAGACAAATCTTCTTGCACTCAATGCAACCATTGAGGCAGCCCGTGCGGGAGAGCATGGAAAGGGTTTTGCAGTAGTTGCTGAAGAAATAAGAAAGCTTGCAGATAGAACCCTTAAAGCAACCGATGAGATAGCTGAAAAGATAAAGACCATACAGGATGAATCAACAAAGGCTTATGAAACCATGGAAGTTACTGCAAAGGAAGTTGAAAGAGCAGCAGAAGCATTAAACAAGTTAAAAGAAGCCCTTGATAACATTGTTGAATCTTCACAAAAGGTGAAAGACGCCATAGCTCAGGTTGCTGCAGCAACAGAAGAACAATCCATAGCAAGTGAAGAAATAAGCAAAAATGTAGAAGAAACAGCAAAATTAACTACAGAAGTAACTGAACTGATTGAAAGTTTAGCAAAAACTATTTATGCCCTTGTTAGTATATCTTCAGATCTGAGACATACTGCTACTGCAGTAAAGACAGAAAAGTTAAATGAACTTCTTTTTGATCTTTTTAAATCTGACCATGAAAGATTATTAATTAGAATTGAAGGGCATGTTATGGGGCTTGACACCCTTGATCCAGAATTTCTTGGAAATTATAAAACTTGCGGTATTGGAAAGTGGTATTATAGTGAAGAAGGAGAAAAATTCAGAACAATTCCTGTTTTTTCTGAATTTGAAGAGGTACACAAAAAATTCCATCTTACCTGTAAGGAATTAATCCTTGCTTATAACAGTGGAGACCGAGAAAGATTTAAAACATTGATGAATGAAAAGGAAAATCTCTCTTCAAAACTAATGACTTTATTTGAGAAAATGAAAGAGATTTATCTTAAAGAATTGAAAAGGGAATTGTAGTTTCTTGTATATTTGTTCAAATTTTATATAATAATTCTTAATGGTATATTATCGTCCGTGTAGTCTTGATGAATTTATAGGTCAGAAAAGGATTAAAGAAGAGCTTTCTATTTATATCTCTTCGGTTAAAAAGAGAAATGACATCTTTCCCCATACTTTTTTTATTGGTGCTCCTGGTCTTGGTAAAACAACTCTTGCAAGAATTATAGCCTATGAATTGAAAAGGGATTTAAAAATAACTTCTGGTCCGGTTCTTGATAAAACAGGAACTCTTGCTGCAGTTCTTACTAATTTAAAAGAGGGAAATATTCTTTTTATAGATGAGATTCATAGGATGCCAAAACCCTGCCAGGAGATTCTTTATACAGCAATGGAAGATTTTGCCCTTGATATTGTTATAGGAAAGGGAAATACTGGAAAGACCATAAGACTTAATTTGCCCAAGTTTACCCTCATTGGTGCTACAAACAAGCCAAACCTTTGTCTGGCTCCTCTAAGAGATAGATTTCAGTTAACTTTTAAACTGAACTACTATAAAGATGATGAACTGAGAGACATAATTATAAAGGTCAGTAAAAGCTGGGGGATTGAGATAGAAAAAGATTCAGCCCTTAAACTTGCAAGAGCCTCCAAAGGGATACCGAGACAGGCTTTAAACCTTGTGAGAAGATTGAGAGAGTTTATTCTTAATTCTAAAGCCCCTGATAAGACCCCACTTAAGGTTTCTTTAAGAGAGTTTGAAAATTTTTTAAAACTTCTTGATATTGATGAGTGGGGGCTTACCCCTGAGGATAGAAGGTGTCTTTTAACTCTATATAAGGATTTTAACGGAGGTCCTGTGGGAGTTACAACACTTGCTTTGTCAGCAGAAATAACTCCTGAAGAGTTTGAAACTATTTATGAACCTGCTTTGATAAGATTAGGGTTAATTGCTCGCACAAAAAGAGGAAGAATTCTTACCCAAAAAGGATATTTATATTTAAAAGAAAAATTTAACATTCCTTATAAAGAGGAAACAGGGTGTCTCTTTTCAAGTTAAGTCCTTATAGTTTAATTGAAAAAAAGGGAAAAGAGCCAATTGTAGGTATAACTTCTTATGATTATGTATCTGCAAAACTTGCTGAGGAAGCCGGATTTGATTTTGTATTGGTGGGAGATTCTGCAGCCATGGTAGTTCTTGGTGAGCCAGATACATATTCCATAAGTATGGAAGAAATGCTTCTTTTTTGTAAGGCTGTAAGCAAAGGTGCTCCGAATGTGCTTCGCATAGGAGATATGCCCTTTTTATCCTATCAAGTTTCTAAAGAAAAAGCAGTTTTAAATGCAGGAAGATTTGTGAAAGAGGGAAGATGCCACGGAGTAAAAGTAGAAGGAGGAGAGGAAGTTGCTGAAATTATTTTGGCAATTATTAAAGCAGGTATTCCTGTTATGGGGCATATTGGACTTACTCCTCAGAGGAGTATGGAGCTTGGAGGGCTTAAAGTTCAAGGAAAAACCATAGAAAGTGCGCAAAAACTTTTAAAAGATGCCAAAATTCTTGAAGAGGCAGGGGTTTTTGCTTTAATTATAGAGTGCGTGCCTGCAGAACTTGCAAAAATAATCACAGAGAAAGTGAATATTCCGACCATAGGAATAGGGGCTGGCCCTTATACGGATGGTCAGATACTTGTTTTTCATGATGTAGTGGGACTTTATCCTGAGATGCGTCCCAAATTTGTAAAAACCTATTTTAACGGCTATGAGACCTTTAAAAAAACTTTAAAGGAATTTATAGAGGATTGTAAAAAAAGAAATTTTCCTTCAGAAAAAGAGAGTTTTAAAATTTCTAAAGAGGTGTTGAAACAAATAAAAAATAGTGTAAAGTGTTGAAATTATAAAAATTTTTGGAAAAGAGGTGAAGGAAGTGGCAAAGCAGAAAATGAAAACAAACAGATCTGCAGCAAAGAGGTTTAAAGTTACTGCTACGGGAAAAATAATGCATAGAAAATCAGGAAAAAGCCATTTACTCAGAAAAAAAAGCAGAAAAAGAAAAAGACATCTCAAACAGGAAAAGGAACTTTTTTCTGGCTACTATTCCCACATTAGAAAATGTATTCCTTACAAATTTTAAAACTGTTTAATCACTAAGCTTTAAAGGAGGGAGATTCTTATGCCAAGAGCAAAAGGCGGTTTTAAAACCAGAAGAAGGCATAAAAAATTGTTAAAACTGGCTAAAGGATATTGGGGACAGAGAAAAAATGTTTTCAGAAGGGCAAAGGAAACCGTTGAGAGGGCTTTAGTATATGCCTACAGGGATAGAAAACAGAAAAAAAGAGATTTTAGAAGACTTTGGCAGATTAGAATTAATGCTGCAGCAAGGTTAAACGGACTTAATTATAGTAAATTTATGGGAGGACTTAAAAAAGCAGGAATTGAGCTTGATAGAAAGGTTCTTGCCAACCTTGCTATAAATGAACCTGAAGTATTTTCTAAGCTTGTTGAGATTGCCAAAGCTCAGTGGCAATAAATTAAAAAGAAATTCTAAAAATGGTTTCCGAGGAGATAGAAAAGTTAAGGAAGGAAATCTGGGAAAACTTTGAAAAAATAGAGGACTTATCTCAGTTAGACTCTTTTAGAGTTAAGTATTTAGGTAAAAAAGGTAAAATTACCTCTGCTCTTAAATCTCTCAAAGATCTTCCCTTAGAAGAAAAAAGGGTCTTAGGAAAAGAACTAAATGAATTAAAAGATCAGTTAGAAGAAAAGATAAAACAGAAAGAAAGAGAAATTCTTTTTAAAGAAGAAGACAGAGATTTAGGATTAGATCTTACTTTACCAGGAAGAACTCCTGCAGCTGGGACTCTTCATCCTCTTACTCAAGTAATAGATGAACTTTGTGAAATCTTTTCAAGGCTTGGTTTTGAAATTGTTACAGGTCCAGAAATAGAAACAGAATATTATAACTTTACTGCTTTAAACATTCCAGACTGGCATCCGGCAAGAGATATGCAGGCAACCTTTTATCTTAAAAACGGATCCTTACTCAGAACTCACACCTCTCCTATGCAAATAAGAGCTATGCTTGAAAGAAGACCTCCTTTAAGGATTATTGCACCTGGTAAAGTTTATCGCTGTGATGCTGATGTAAGACATTCTCCCATGTTTCATCAGCTGGAAGGATTGATGGTAGATAGAGAAGTTAGTTTTTCTGATTTAAAAGGAATTTTAACCTATTTTGCTAAGGAAACTTTCGGAGAAAAGACAAAAGTTAGATTTAGACCAAGTTATTTTCCTTTTACCGAGCCCAGTCTTGAGATGGATATAGAATGTGTAATCTGCAGAGGTAAGGGGTGTAGAGTTTGTGGGGAAGCAGGATGGTTAGAAATACTTGGAGCAGGAATGGTTCATCCGGAGGTTTTTAAATCTGTCAATTATGATATTGAATACTGGCAGGGATTTGCTTTCGGTCTCGGAATAGAAAGAATTGCAATGATAAAGTATGGGATAGATGATATTAGAATGTTTTTTGAAAATCATTTGATCTTTTTGCAGAGCTTTAAATAAAATTATAAATTCGGGAGAATTCAATGAGAGTTCCTATAAGCTGGCTTTCTGAGTTTATTGAGTTAAAAGAGCCTCCTGAAAAGATTGCAGAAATTCTTACTATGGGTGGGGTGGAGGTAGAAGCCATAGAAGATCCTTATGAGAACTTGGGAGAACTTGTTTCAGTTAAAATTTTAGAAGTAAGTGAACCAGAAGATCTTAAGGGTTTAGTCCTTTGTAAAGTTACAGACGGAAATGAAATCTATTCAGTTCTTACTACTGCAAAGGATCAGGTAAAGCCGAATTTGATTGTTGGTTTTGCTAAACCAGGTAGTTTTACTTTTACTGGAGAAAAGGTAGAAGAAAAATCAGTTAAAAAATATAAATCTCATGGAATGTTTTTGTCTCCTTATGAGGCTGGTATCGGAGAGGAAAAGGAAAAACTTATTATTCTACCAGAGGGAGCACCTCTTGGAGAGTCTATATATAAAATTTTAAATATCTCTGAAACAGTACTTGATCTTGCTATAACTCCTAATAGAGGGGATCTTCTTTCAATTATTGGAGTTGCAAGGGAAATACATACGCTTACCTCCTGGGAATTAAACCTGCCAAATTTTGAAGAAAATCTTAGTTATGGAGATAAATTTCCAGGAAACATAGAAATTTTAGATACTGATGGTTGTTTTAGATATATAGGAAGATTTTTTGGTAAGGTAAAAGTGAAGGAAAGCCCCTTTTTTATTCAGAAGAGATTATGGTTGTGCGGATTAAGACCAATTAATAATATTGTTGATATAACGAATTATGTTCTTTTAGAATTAGGGCAGCCTCTTCACGCCTTTGACTGGGGAAAAATAGAAGGGAAAACAGTTCTTATAAGAAGAGCTAATCCAGGAGAAAAACTTTTAATGCTTGATGGAGTGGAAAGAGAATTTACAGAAGAGGATCTTGTAATAGCTGATTCGAAAAAAGCGATGGTTCTTGCAGGTATTATGGGTGGAGAAGAATCTGGAGTTTCAGAAAATACCACTGATATGTTTCTTGAGTCTGCTTGGTTTAATCCCAAAAGGATAAGAAAAAGTTCTCAGAGATATAGAATTACTACAGAGAGTTCTTATAGATTTGAGAGAAATGTGGATCCAGAAGGGGTTTTATTGGGTTTACTCAGGGCAACTGAACTTATTTTAAAATTTGCTGAGCCTGAAAGCTATTCAGAAGTGGTTGATCTTTATCCAAAACCATTTATTGCTCCTAAAATTTCTCTTTTTAAAGATAAACTTATAAAATATCTTGGGTTTTCCATTCCTGAAAAAGAAGTAAAAAATATTTTAAGCAAAGTTGGAGAGGTAAGAGAAAGCGGATACGGTTTTCAGGTAATTCCTTTTACTTATCGTCAAGATTTAAAGCTACCTGAAGATCTCATAGAAGAAATTGCAAGAATTTATGGCTATGAAAAAATCCCCTCTACATTTCCAAGAAGTGTTCTTTATTGTAAAGGTCCCTCTAATAAACTAAGGTTTGAGAAAAAAATTAAAGAAATCTTAAAATCTTTTGGTTTTTCAGAGGTAATTAATTATAGCTTTATTGATCCTAAATCTCTTGAAAAACTCAATTTAAAAAAAGAAGACAAAAGATTAAATTTTATAGAACTTGCAAATCCTCTTTCTTCATCTCAATCAATTATGAGAACCACTTTAGTGCCATCTCTTATTGAGACTGCCTGTTTTAATTTTTTTAGAGAAATAAACTCTCTTAAAGTTTTTGAAATTGGAAAGGTATTCTTCCCAACTAATAATCTTTTGGCAGAAGAGCCTGTTTATTTGGGAATATTACTTATGGGATATGCTAATAGAGAGACTTGGTATGAAGATCTTAGAAAATTTGATATTTATGATCTTAAAGGTTATTTGAATTCCCTTTTTGGAATTTTAGGTATAGAAATAGATTTTAAGCCTTATTCATTAGAACCATTTCTTAAAAGAGGAGTTTCTTTTGATTTATATCTTAATGGGGAAAAGATAGGTTTTGCAGGGGAAGTAAAAAATCTTGTTTTAAAAGAATTTGATTTAAAAACAAATGTATTTATAGCAGAACTAAATTTAGAGCCTCTTTTTGAAAGACTTAAAGAGGTAGAAGAAAAGTTTGAGGTCAAAAAGCCTCCTAAATATCCTTCAACTTTTAGAGATGTAACCTGTTTGATTAAAAAAGAAATAAAAATAGGAGATATTCTTGCTTTTGTGAAAACTTTATCAGTTCCATATTTGGAAGAGGTTAGTTGTATTAAAATTTATGAGGGGCCTCCCATTCCTGAGGGAGAAAAGAGTATAACTATAAGATTTTGGTATAGAGCTGAAGAAAGGACTTTAAAGGATGAGGAAGTTAATCAAATACAGGAAAATGTAGCTAAAAAAATATTTGAAAAATTTTCTGCCAAACCGAGATAAATGGCAACTGTTAATAAAAAAGATATTGTAGAAAAATTACATAAAAAGGTAGGGTTATCAAAAAGGGTTTTAAAAAGTTTGATAGATGAGCTTTTAGAGGAAATTAAAAAAGCTGTGGAATTGTCTGAGGAAGTTAAAATTGTTAGGTTTGGAAGTTTTGTTCCTTATAAAATAAAGTCAAAAAAAGGTAGAAACCTAAAGACCAAAAAAGAGATAGAAATAAAACCATTTAAAAAGGTGGTATTTCATACAGCTCCCCATTTTAGAGCTGAATTGCATAATGAAAATCAAAAATAACCAGAATGAAGGGCTCTATATAAGTTTCAGCAAAGTAGCAACTCTTTTAAAAGTAAAACCTCATGTTCTTCTTTACTGGGAAAAAAAGATCCCACAGCTAAAACCATATCGTATCTCTAATAGAAAGTTCTATAAAAAAGAACAGATTGTCCTTCTTACCAAAGTCAAAAGGCTTATCGAAGAGGGTTATTCACTTGAAGGTATAAAAAAAATTCTTAAAAAAGAAGGTATAAAAGAAACAGTCCCAGAAAAAGATCTCAAAGAAATTATCGAAGAGGTTCTAAAAGAACTCAAAGAAATTTACGAAAAATTATAGTCAGTCTTATTGACAGATTTTAATTTTGTATTAATTTAAAGATTAAAAGAATTTTAAATAAGGAGGTTAAAGATGGCTGAGAAATTAGGGGTGTATAAATGTAATGTATGCGGAAATATTGTTTTAGTTATGCATAGTGGAAAGGGAGAGCTTGTTTGTTGTGGACAGCCGATGCAGCTTATGGTTGGCGGATCAGTTGATGCCGCTGTAGAAAAGCATGTTCCTGTTATTGATAAAAGAGGCAATGAATACAAGGTGAAGGTTGGAAGCACTCCTCATCCCATGACAGAAGAACACTACATTGAATGGATTGAGCTTCATGCAGATGAAGACAAAGTTTACATTAAGTTTCTTAAACCAGGAGAGGCTCCTGAGGCAACTTTTGAGGTTGAAGCTCAAAAGGTATTGGCTAAGGAGTATTGTAATTTACATGGGTTATGGGAATCTTCTAAAGTTTGTGAACCATCAAAATAAGGAGGTGTGCTATGAAAAAGTATAAATGCAGTGTTTGCGGAAATATATATGATCCAGAAGTAGGTGATCCCAAAGGGGGTATTCCTTCTGGAACACCCTTTGAAGAACTCCCTGATAGCTGGAGATGTCCAAGATGTGGAAATCCTAAAAATGTATATTTTCCTGAAGATTAAAAGTTGATATAATATCTTTAAAAACTTTTAAAAAGGAGGTTTGATATGATTAAGTACAGGTGTACTGTATGCGGTTACATTTATGATCCCGATGAAGGAGATCCAGAAAATAACATTCCTCCAGGAACACCTTTTGAAAGTTTACCAGATGACTGGGTATGTCCTTCTTGCGGGGCACCAAAAGAGGATTTTGAACCAGTACTAAAATAAAAGAAGGTAGTAGTTATGCAGAAATATGTGCTTTTTGCTTTTCGTGGTGAGGTTATGTGTTTTGTTCATGTTTTGCTCAATGCCCTTGATATTCACAGCAAGGGTATGGAAGTTAAGATAGTAATTGAGGGAGAAGCTACAAAGCTTCTCCCTGAACTTTATAGAGAAGGAAGTACCCTTTACAACCTTTATCAAAAGGCACTCTCTCAAAATTTGATAGAGGGAGTTTGTAAAGCATGTTCACAAAAGTTTGGCACCTATGAGGTTGCTTTAGAAAAAAATTTAAAAATTTTAGATGATATGTTAAATCATGCTGGAATGGCAAGATTTTTAAAAGAGGGATATCAGATTATTACATTTTAAAAATTGAAGGAGGTTAGGATATGGAAGCAGTTAAGATAAAAGAGGATTTTTACTGGGTAGGAGCAATAGACTGGAATGTTAGAAATTTTCATGGATATTCTACAGTCAGAGGAACGACATATAATACCTACCTGTTAATAGACAAGAAAGTAACCCTTTTTGATATGGTAAAACATGGGTTTGAAGAAGAAATGCTTTCAAGAATTAAAAATGTAATTAATCCAGAAAAGATAGACTATTTGGTTGTGAATCACATAGAGCCTGATCATGCAGGTGGATTTTTAAAGTTAGTAGAGACAATTAAACCGGAAAAGATTTTTATAACAAAAAAAGGTAAAGACGGACTGAAAGGTTATTTTCACAGAAATGATTTTCCCTTTGAAGAGGTCACAACGGGAAAGGAAGTTAAAATAGGGAAAAGAACCATTAAATTTATAGAAACTCCCATGATTCACTGGCCAGACAGTATGATAAGCTATATTCCAGAAGAAAAGATTCTTATTTCTCAAGATGCCTTTGGAGCTCATTATGCGACTTCTAATAGATTTAATGATGAAGTAGATTACTGTGCATTGCTTCAGGAATCAGCTAAATATTATGCAAATATTGTTCTTCCTTATTCTCCAAGGGTTCAAAACCTTTTAAAAACAGTAAAAGAGCTCGGACTGGAGATAGATTTTATCTGTCCTGATCATGGAGTGATCTGGAGAAAGAATATAGAAGAAATTATTTCTCTTTACGATAGATGGAGTAGTTATGTAGCTGATCCCAGAGTGGTTATAGTATATGATACTATGTGGAAAAGCACGGAAAAAAATGGCTTATGCCGTTTTAGATGGGGTATTAAAGGAAGGTTTAGAAGCGAGACTTTTTAAAATTTCTGCCTCAGATGTTACGGATGTTATGACAGAGGTAATGCTTGCGAAAGGCTTAGTTCTTGGGTCTCCTACCTTAAATAATGGAATTATGCCCACTGTAGCAGGTTTTGTGCATTATATGAAAGGCTTAAGACCGAGAGGTAAAATAGGTGCTGCTTTTGGTTCTTATGGCTGGAGTGGCGAATCGGTAAAGATTTTAAATGAGGTTTTAGCTGATATAAAAGCTGAAATCGTTCATGAGGGTATAAGAGTAAAATTTGCACCTGGTAAAGAGACTCTAAAAGAGTGTGAAGAGCTTGGCAGAATGGTTGCCAGAAAAATAAAAGAAGGGTCTTAGAAATAAATTGTTTGTTTATCCCAAAAAAGAAGTTTGGAATATTCTCGAAAAAGAAGATATTTCTGGTGTATTGAGTTCTTTAAAGAAATTTCCTTACACCAAGGTCGTAAGCCCCCTCATCGGGGCTTTTTTACATCCTAAGGAAGAAGTTCGCTGGAAAGCAATAGTTGGATTTGGCTATATTGTTTCTCAAATTGCAGAAAAAGA
>DAIQAS010000006.1:0-16910 GCA_036781525.1 Thermodesulfobacterium sp.
ATCAGCCCACTCTTGCTACAGACATTGGAGCATTGCAGGAAAGAATTTGTTCTACCACTAAGGGGTCTATTACCTCAGTTCAATGTGTTTATGTTCCTGCAGACGACTTAACAGACCCTGCACCTGCTACTACATTTGCACACCTTGACGGAACAGTTGTTCTTTCTCGTCAGATTGCAGAGCTTGGAATCTATCCAGCAGTTGACCCATTAGATTCTCAATCTCGTATTTTAGATCCCAATGTACTTGGATGGGAACATTATACTGTAGCCCGTCAGGTTCAGCAGGTTCTTCAGAGATATAAAGACTTACAGGATATCATTGCTATTCTTGGAGTAGAAGAACTTTCTGAAGAGGATAAAATTATAGTTGCCCGTGCAAGAAAGATTCAGAGATTCTTGTCTCAGCCTTTCCATGTTGCTGAACAATTTACTGGAACACCTGGAAGATATGTAAAACTTGAAGATACAATTAGAGGATTTAAGGAGATTTTAGAAGGAAAACACGATGAGCTTCCAGAACCAGCATTTTACATGGTTGGAACTATAGAAGAGGCTGTTGAGAAAGCTAAGAAGATAATGGAAGGTTAATGGAGGAGATTAAATGGCTAAAATCCTCTTAGAAATAGTAACACCTGATAGAGTAGTTGTAAGCGAAGAGGTTGATGTAGTTACAGCACCAGGGATTGAAGGAGAATTTGGTGTTCTTGCAAATCATGCTCCTATGATTGCTGCGGTAAAAATAGGTCCTCTTCGTTACAGAGTAGGAGATAAAGAAGAATGGGTGGCAATAAGTGGTGGATTCTGTGAGGTTTCTAAGAATAAAATTGCATTCTTAGTTGAGGCAGCAGAAAAGTCTTATGAAATAGATGTGGAGAGAGCTTTAAAAGCAAAAGAAAGAGCTGAAAAGAGAATACAGGCATATTTAGCTAAAACAGAAGAAGTAGATTATGCCAGAGCAAGAGCAGCACTTCAGAGAGCTTTAACAAGACTTCTTGTAGCAGAAAAAGCGAAATCAGGAACACCCAGATAAACTTTAAAATAGCCCCCTTCCTGGGGGCTATTTTTTATGAAAAATCCATTAAAATCTCAGATAAGAAATATTGTTTTTCAACTCAGAAATCAACAATCTTCAGAAGTTTTAAAAATTTTAAGTTTACAAATTTGTAAACAAATTGAGGAATTCTCTTTTTATAAAAAGGCAAAAAAAATTGCTTTTTATTTTGCAAAAGATAAAGAGCCATCTTTAAAATATCTAATTGAAAAAGCCATCTTAGAAGGCAAAGAAGTATTTTTACCTAAAACTTGGTTAAAGGATAAAACACTCACCTTTCATCAGATCTTTAGTTTTTCAGACCTAAAGCCAGGACCTTTTGGATTGATGGAACCTCCTTCAGAAAATCCTGAGTTAAAACCCGAAAAATTTGAGATAATTTTTGTTCCTGGAGTTGCCTTTGATCTTAAAAAAGGGAGAATAGGATATGGAGGAGGATTTTATGATAGAATTTTGAAAAATACAAAGGCATTAAAAATAGGAATTGCTTTTTCTTTTCAGATATTTGATAAATTACCTTTGGAAGAACACGATCAAAAGGTAGATATTATAATTACAGAAAAGGGTATTATAAATGGATTTAAGAACTCAGATTAAAGAAAATATTTTAAAAATAACAGAAAATATTGAAAAAGCTTGCAAAAAGTCAGGTAGAAATCCAAATGAAGTAAAAATCTTGGGAGCTGCAAAAAAACAGTCTCTGGAAAAAATAAAAATAGCTTTTGAATTTGGGATAAGACTAATCGGAGAAAATTATGTTCAGGAGGCAGAAAAGAAAATATCAGAACTTAAAGATTTACCTATAGAATGGCATTTCATTGGGAGGTTACAAACAAACAAGGTAAAAAAGGCTATAACCATGTTTTACCTTATTCAGACCTTAGATAGAATAGAGCTTGCTCAAGAAATTCAAAAACAAGCAGAAAAAAAGAATTTAATAGTTCCAGTTTTAATAGAAATAAATATTGGTAAAGAATCTACCAAAGGAGGAATAGCACCTGAAAAGTTAGAGGAATTTATTGAAAAGATAAAAGAATTTAAAAGGATTAAAGTAAAAGGACTTATGTGTCTTCCACCTTATAAAGAAAATCCTGAAGAGGTTCGTCCTTATTTTAAAAAGATGAGAAAACTTTTTGAAAGAATAAAACCATATATGGACTCAGAATTTAATGAACTTTCAATGGGGACAAGTAATGACTATCTCATTGCTATAGAAGAAGGGGCTACCATTATAAGGATCGGGGAAGCTCTATTTGGTAAAAGAATTTAAGACAAAAATTTTTATTATTTCTTCAGCTCTTATCATTGGACTTTTTTTAAGTTTCTATAAATTTCCTCTAAGTATTTTGGGAATTTTTTCTTTTGGATTTTTTCTATACTTTTTTCTCTTTTGCAAGAAATATAACTTAAGTTTGTGGTTTTTTAGTATTTTTGTTTTTTATATTGCTGGACATTTTTATTTTAGCAATATCCTTGTTGAAGATAATAAAATTAAAGAAGAATCAGAATTATTAACAACTATTAAGAAGGTTGAGCCTTATTATTATGGATATTTAAATACGGCTTTTAATCCATCTGTGGGTGAGTTTATATTTAAAACCGATAAAAAATATTTTTCTCCTGGTCAGGTGTGTTTAATAACCTTTCAGAAAAAAGATTATTTAGAATATCTAAATCCTTTTTCAATGGAAAAGAAAAGACTCCTTTTTATAAAAGGAATTGATTCAGAGTTAAGATTTGTTAAAGAGAAGAAATTTATCTGTGAGGATAGTAAAAAATTTATTTTAGAAAAAATTAGATATAGGCTTTTTGAGTTTTCTGAGAAACTTTCTGGAACAGCAAGAGGACTTATTCAAGCTTTAGTTCTTGGAGTAGAGTATAATTTTCCAGAAGAATATAAAGAGAAATTGAAAAACCAGGGGCTTTATCATCATCTTGCAATTTCAGGATTTAATCTGGCTATACTCTTTGGAATATTTTATCAGCTATCTTATAATCTTTTAAAATTTACTCCCTTTGTAAGGACTGGTTATCCTTTACAGAATATTTCTTATTTGTTGGCTCTTCCAGGGGCATTTATGATTTTGCTTTTCTCTGGCTTTTGTCCATCAGCTTTTAGAGCTTTTATATTTTTAGCTCTTTTTGTATTTACCAAGCTATTTTTCAGAAATACATCCTCTTTAATACTGCTTTTCTTAACGGCAACTTTAATTTTAATCTTTCAGCCGTATCTTATAGGAAATCTTTCATTTCAACTTTCCTTTATGGCAACTTTTGGACTTATAATAGGAGACAGAATATTTAAAACGTATTTTAATGATTTTATTTCCGATTGTAATATTTATTATAAAATATTGAAGCATTTATTCTATCTTTTTATAGTTTCACTTACAGTCAGTATTTTTGTTTTTCCTTTTATAGCTTACATAAATGGAAGTTTTCCACTTGTCACTCCTATAAATAATATTATAGCTACATTTTTTTGGAGTTTTATTTTTATTCCTATTTCAATATTAGTAGCTATCTTCTCATTCTTTAATGAAAATATTGCTCTTGAATTGGCTAAAGTTTTAGCCTATATGTTTGATTTATACATCAAAATTCCTTTTTTTGAATTTGTATATAAATTTAAACTACCTATTAATTTAGTCATTCTTTTTATTATAATATCTTTAACAATTTTTGTTATTTTTTCTTATGTTATTAAAAGTTATGTAAAGTATTTTCTGTGGTTTATCATAATTTTACTTTTTTATTTCTTGCTTTGTTATTTTTATAATAATATTTTTTATATTCTCATTTTTGATGTAGGAAGGGCAAATGCGGTTTTAGTAAAAGATAAAAATCTTAACATTTTAATTGATACAGGACCTAATTATTTTAGAAACTTTAATTGGACAAAAACATATTTAGTGCCGGTTTTAAACAAGCTCGGTATAGATTTTATAGATCTTGTTATTCTTTCTCACCCTGATCTTGACCATAGTGGAGGGTTTGAGACTATAAGAAGGTATTTTTTTATCAAAAAAGTAATTTCAGGGAGTTTTAAAGCTGAAGATTGGGAAAAGGCAAATATTTTAATTTTACCAGATCCAATTAAAACACCAGAAGCAATAAGGTCAGGAGAAGCAGAAATTTTTTTATTTCCTGGTAAGGAGGTTTATGAAGATGTGAATAGAGAAAGCTTAGTTGTGTATTTAGAATATAAAGGTTTAACTGTGCTTTTTCCAGGAGATATAGATAAAATAAGATTTTACCGGATGAAAGAGAACGGAGAAATATTTCCAGTAGAAGTTTTAATTTCTCCCCATCATGGTTCAAAATACAGTATGGATGATAATATTTTAATCTTTATAGCTCCAAAAGTAGTTTTGACTTCGGGAAGAGGTAAAGGATTTCCTCATAAAGATTATCTTAAAGTATTAAAAAGATTTAACATACCTCATTATTCAACTGAAAAAGAAGGAGCCATTTTTATTTTTCCCAAAAATGATTATTTTTTAATATGTACAGAAAGAGAAAGAAGAGACAGCTTTCTATTTTCTACTTTTTTCCCCTTAGTTCCTCTGTATTTAGAAGAAGGAAGTTGCAAACAATTTGAATATCATAAAAGTTTGGTAAAATACTTGCAACCTTAAAAGGTGAAAGAGTTTATGAATAAATTTGAAACTTTTGAACATGGAGCAGATATTGGAATAAGGGGATATGGTAAGGATCTTTCTGAGGCATTTTCTAATATTTTAAAAGCTCTTGCAATTCTTCTTACTGAGAAAATAGAGTGGGAAAGCATTAAATTAGAAAAAAGGTATCAAATAAAAATAGAGGCTGAATTCTTAGATGAACTTTTGGTAGTTTTTGTAAATAAAGTTTTAAGTCTTTTTTATCTTGAAAAAGTTATCTTTTTTGAGTTTAAAGGAAAAATAGAAGAAAAGGATGGAAAGTATTTTTTGGAAGGAGAACTCTTAGGTGAGAAGTATCAGCCTGAAAAATTTGGTTACGGGGTTGAAGTTAAGGGAGCAACTTTTACCATGACAGAAGTAAAAAAGGATAAAAATTTTTGGATAGCCCAATGTGTAGTAGATGTTTAGACGGAACTGTTCAAGTTTTAAAGTTAGAAGTTTCTCAAGAAGATTTTGGGAAATTTAAATTTGATTCTCAAATTTTTCTACAATCTTTAAACAAGCATATCTCTGAACCTGTTAAGATACCGCTAAATATTTTGAAAAAACTGCCTTTTATTTTAAGAAAGAAAGATGGAGAAATCTTTGTAGTATTGGAAAAAAAAGAAGGAGAATGGGAAATTTTAGAGGTTTATACTGAACCACCTAAAAAGATTTTAGGTGTGGCTATTGACCTCGGAAGCACAACTATTGCCTTTTATATATATGATTTTTTGAAAAAGGAGACGGTAAAAAAATTTTCCATATTAAATCCCCAAATTGAAATAGGAGAAGATATTCTTACAAGACTTCATTTTGCCAAAAATTTAGAAAATTTACGCTACATCAATAGGTTAACCATTGAGGCTATTAATAAAGAATTAGAAAACATAGGATCTGAGGACATTTTTTACTTAAGTATTTGCGGAAATACGGTAATGACTCAATTTTTCGTAGAACTCCCTATTAACTACCTTTTTGTCGAACCTTACATACCAGTTACTAATTGGTATGGCTTATATGAAGCTAAAGAATTAGGGCTTAAAGTTCATCCACTGGCAAAGACTTTTATATTCCCCTGTGCAGGAACCTTTTTAGGAGGAGATATAATAGCAGGAATTTATTTTTCTGAAATTCATAAAAAAGATGGATACTATTTTTATATCGATGTTGGAACAAATGCTGAGGCAGTTTTAGGCAACAAAGATTTTTTGTTAGCCTGTTCTGGAGCTGCTGGTCCTGCTCTTGAAGGGGGGATTTTTGAATGTGGAACTCAGGCCAAAGAAGGTGCTATTGAAAAAGTTAGAATAGATATTTCCAAGAAAACTGTAGAATATAAGACCATCGGAAATAAACCACCTATTGGAATATGTGGTTCAGGTGTTATTGATTTAATAGCACAGTTATTTTTGAACGGACTTATTTTTAATGATGGAAAGTTTGTTTTAGATGTTTTTAAAGAGAGATTTAAAAAGGTAAATGATGAATTAGCTTTTGTAATAGTTTTTTCGGAAGAAACCGAAAACGGAAAAGAGATTTATATAAAAGAAAGCGAGATAAAGAGTTTTCTAAGATCTAAGGGGGCTATGTTTAGCATGCTCTATCTTTTATGCCAAAAAGTAGGAATTGAGTTTAAAGAAATTGAAAATTTTTATATTGCAGGAAGTTTTGGAAATCATATTGAAGTTGAGTCAGCAGTAATTTTAGGTATGTTACCCCAAGAAGCTTTAGAAAAAACTATAGGATTGGGTAATGCCGCAGGCAAGGGTGCTTTAAAATTTTTAAAAAATGCAGACTTTTTAGAAATTAAAAGTATAATGGAAAAAATCACTTATCTTGAGTTAAATACTGATCAAGAATTTATGGGAATTTTTTCAGGAGCTCAATTTATACCAAATGTAAATATGGAATTATTTCCAAAAGTTAAAAAAATCATTTAAGAGTGGGAGAAACATGTTTAAAGTAGCTATAGTAGGAAGACCAAATGTAGGTAAAT
The DNA here is from genome assembly GCA_036781525.1 of Thermodesulfobacterium sp. Taxonomy (GTDB): domain Bacteria; phylum Desulfobacterota; class Thermodesulfobacteria; order Thermodesulfobacteriales; family Thermodesulfobacteriaceae; genus Thermodesulfobacterium. Next base: position 6,709 of record DAIQAS010000006.1, read on the forward strand.
CAACACTTTTTAATACTCTTATTGGTGAGAGAAAAGCAATTGTAGAAAGAACGCCGGGTGTGACACGAGATATGGTAGAAGGTTATATGGAAATAGAAGATAGAAAAGGAGTTCTTCTTATAGATACAGGAGGTATTAGTTGGGGTGGAGAAGACTTTTTTAATAAAACTGTAATTGAAGTAGTAGAAAAATGTTTGTCTGATGTAGATCTTGTTTTGTTTGTAGTTGATGCAAAAGAAGGATTAACAAGTGAAGATTTAAATGCTGCAGAATACTTAAGAAAAAAAGATAAAAAAATTATTTTGGTAGTAAATAAAGTTGAGGGAAAAGAGGATAAAGAAAGAGCCGTTGATTTTTATAGTCTTGGTTTTGAAGAAATGGTTTTTATCTCTGCTAAGAATCAAAAAAATATTAGTGAATTAAAAGAGTTTATAAAAAAATATGCAAAAGAGAGGCTTGAAGAAATTCCAGAAACGGAAGTAATTAAAATTGCCATCATAGGGAGACCTAATGTAGGCAAAAGCACACTTATTAATAAGCTGTTAGGTTATGAAAGAATGATTGTTTCTGAAATACCTGGAACCACAAGAGACTGTGTGGATGTTTTGTTAACTTTACCAGATGGTAGAAAATATCTTTTGATAGATACTCCTGGCATAAGAAGAAGAACAAAAATAGACGAAAGGGCAGAGAAATTTAGTGTAGATAAAGCTTTAGAGACTATAAGAAAAGTAGATATTGTTCTTTTTATGGTAACTGCTGAAGAAGGTATAACTAATCAGGATCAAAGGCTATTAAGGCAGGTGCAGAAGAACTATAAAGCCTGTATACTTCTTGTAAATAAATGGGATCTTTTTGATAATAGAAGAGAAGCAGGAAATCTTATGCTTGAGAATATAAAATACGGAGTAAGATTTATCTCCTGGGTACCACTTTTAACCATTTCTGCAAAGACAGGAAGAAGGGTTAATCAAATATTTCCTTTGGTGGAAGAGGTTTATACTCAATACACCACAAGAGTAAAAACCGCAGTCGTAAATAAAGTTTTGGAAGAACTTAAAAATAATTATAGCTTTAATGTAAAAGGAAAAAGGGCAAAATTTTATTATGCTACCCAGGTTGATATAAAGCCCCCTACTTTTGTAATTTTTACTAATATAGACTCTGAAGATATTCCTAAAAACATAGAAAAATTTATGGAAAGTAGATTTCAAAAACACTTAGGTTTTGACAAAGTTCCTGTAAGAATAATGTTTAGATTGAGAAATTAATGAATGGTTGTGGTTTCCACTTGTTGAGAGATTAAAGGAGTACGTTTAAATTTAATAACTAAAGTAATTCTTCTATTTCTTGGATCTAAAGGATTATCTTTAAAAAGAGGAAAGTTATCTGCGTATCCAGCAACGGATACTATTTTTTCAGGGGGAACTCCGTGTTTTTCCAATTCCAGCATAGCAGAAAGAGCTCTTGCTGTAGATAATTCCCAGTTTCCAAGTTTACCCCTTCTTGATGGCACGGCATCAGTATGCCCTTCTACTTCAATAGTTACATTCATATCCCTTAATTCTTTCGCAATAACTTCAAGAATTTTTTTCGCCTCTGGAGTTAATTCAGCACTACCACTGTAAAAAAGAGGTTTGTTAACAAGTTCCATTATCTCCAGTCGTAAAGATTTCTTTTCTTCTTCAATATTTATAAGGATATGCTCTCTTAGAGATTTAAGATAAGTTTCTACAACCCTTTTAAAATATTCAGCTTCTCCTTTAACAGGCGGAATTTCCTGAGAGACGGTTTTAAGTTTGGAAGAGGTTATTTTTCCACTTTTATAATATTCCATAAGCATACTTATTCCGGCTTTTTCAAAAATATTAAATTTTCTGAAATATGCAGCTATTTGAGCTTTTTGTTTAGGTTCCATAATAGTGACAAGCCACATAAGGAGAAAAAAGGTCATCATTCCAGCTAAGAAATCAGCATAAGCTACTTTCCAAGAACCTCCGTGGTGTCCAGCAACAACTTTTTTAACTTTCTTGATAATAATGGGAGGGGTGCTCATATTACTTTTTACCTCTTATTAAGCTTTCCAACTCTTCAAAGGAAGGTCTTAAATGTGGGGAAATGTTTCTTCTTGCGAATTCAACTGCTATTTGAGGAGCGCCTCCACCAATAAAGTGAACAATTGCTACTTTAATAACATTTAAATATTCTTTATGTTGTTCACAGAAAAATTCCATTTTTTGAGCAAGAGGTGCCATAATTCCGTAACAGGTTAATATTCCGAAAAAGGTTCCAGCAAGGGCTATGGAAAGATGATGTCCCAGCACCTCTGGAGGTTCATCAATTTTTCCCATGGTTAAAATAATTCCAAGAACCGCAGCAACTAAACCAAGACCAGGCATAGAATCTGCCAGTTTTTCTAATCTTTCTACAGGATTTTTAAATTCTTCATGAATTATTTCTATCTCATTTTCGAGAAGTGCTTCCAGTTCAAAGTGAGTAATATTTGTGGTTAAAATAGATCTGAAAGTATTCCTTATAAAATCGAGGGCAACATGATTGTTTAATATTTTAGGATATGCTGAAAAAATCCTGCTTGCTTCCGGATTTTCTATATCTTGTTCAATGGAAATTAATCCTTCTTTTTTGATTTTTCTGAAAATTTCGTTTAAAAGGAGTAAAAGGTCAATAAAATCCTGCTTTGTATAAACTTGAGGCTTGGTTAAAGCTTGGATAGCACCTTGGATTATACCTTTCAGAGCTGGACCAGAAGAGGCTGTAAATAAAGCTCCAAAGGCTGCACCAAATATAATTAGCCATTCAACTGGCTGAATAATGACCGAAAAGTTTCCTCGCTCAAGTGCATATCCTCCAAAAACACATACTAATACCACAAGTAAACCCACAATGGCAGGCATTATTCAGACCTCAATTCCCTAATTAGTTCTCTTTCTTTTTGAAGAATAAAATAACTGAGTTTTTCTTTTATATCCTTAGGAAGATTAACAAATTTTACTGCAACCTCATATATTCCCTCTTCTTTTTTTTCACATCTTAAAACTTCACCATAAAGATAAAATCCAAGAGGTTGATAAATATCTATTACAGTTTTTATCTCAACTATATCTCCTAATTCAAATGGAGTTTCTGAGGGGAATCTCAACCCTTTTTCACTTAGATTAATCTTTAGAGAAGGTAGGTCATTAAAACCTTCTTTTTCTCTTGTAAATAAATTTATTAAATAGTCAAGTTTGGCATTTATTAATCTTAGCCAAGAATTTAAGCCTTCATCTAAGGTATCTCTTAGAGGAATATAAGAAAAAAAAGGGATATCTCCTACGATGCGAGCAATTTTATTTTCTGCTTCTTCACGAGATATTTTCGTAGCTTTAAAAGGCAAAACCACATCTATTCTAACAGCTTCTCTTTCCATAGTTTTTAAGTAAAATTACCTATTATAAAAGTCGGAAAAAATAAAAAAAACTTTAATTATGAAATGCAATCTTATTTTTCTGTTTAAATTAAACTTTTTTACCATTATATAGAGGAAATCAAATCTTGACAAGAGAAAAAGATAAATAATAATTTAATTTTAAATTTTTTCTCTAAAAAAATAACTTTAGGAGGTGTGGTATGCATCATGTAATTTATGTAGTGGGGCATAAGAAACCTGATACAGATTCTGTCTGTTCTGCTATTGCCTTTGCTTATCTTTTAAATGAGTGGAAAAAAGCAGGTTGTAAGATTATGAAGGTTGAAAAAGAAGCAGTTCCTATAATCCAGGGAGAGCCCAATGCAGAAACAAAATTCGTTTTGGAAAAATTTGGTGTTAAGATTCCTGAGGTTATGACAGATGGAGAAGGTAAAACAGTTGCACTTGTTGATCATTCAGACAAGGTTCAGAGTTTAGATAATATTGATAAAGCTGAAATCGTTGCTGTGGTTGATCATCACAAGATTGGAGATGTGACCACTCCCAATCCTATCCTTTTTGTTAATTTTCCTGTTGGATGCACAGCAACTGTTTTAAAATTTCTTTTCGATAAAACAGGAGTTGCTATTCCTAAGGACATAGCAGGACTTTTACTTGCTTCTATTTTAAGTGATACAGTTGTTTTCAAATCTGCTACCACTACTCCTATGGATAAAGAAGTAGCAGAGGAACTCGCTAAGATTGCTGGAATAGACGATATAGTAAACTTTGGTGTAGAAGTAAAATCAAAGCTTTCCGATGTTTCTGGAATGTCTGCAAAGGATATTATTATGAGAGACTTCAAAGATTATAATATGAGTGGAAAGAAAGTAGGTGTTGGGCAGATTGAATTGGTTGATCTTAAAATGGTAGAAGGAAGATTGGAAGAGATTTATAATGAGTTAAATAAAATTAAAGGTGAAGGAGGCTACCACACTATAGTCCTTATGCTTACTGATATTATGAAAGAAGGAACCGAATTAATGGTTATTACTGATGAGCCTAAGATTGTCGAAATCACTTTTGGTAAGAAATTAGAAGGCAAAAGTGTTTGGTTACCAGGAGTTATGAGCAGAAAGAAAGAAGTTGTACCTCCTCTTGAAAAGACCTTTGCAAGTCTCTAAAATAAGAAAGGGGGCTTAAAGCCCCCTAATTTAATTATTTATAAACATTTTCTATTTTCAAACTTATATCTGCTGCTTTTACAGAATGAGTTAAGGATCCAGCAGAAATATAATCTACTCCAATCTGAACAAATTTTTCTATGTTATCTAAGGTTATACCGCCAGAAACTTCAATTTTAATATGTGGTTTTAGACTTTTTATCAATCCTACTGCTTCTTTTAATTCTTCTTCTGAAAAATTATCTAAAAGTACTATATCAACTTGTGTGTCAGAATTTAATAAAATCATCAATTCTTCCAAGCTTTTAATTTCTATTTCTACTTTCAAATAATGGGGAATATTCTTTAACCTCTCAATAACTTCTCTTATTCCTCCTACGGCTTTAATGTGATTATCTTTTATTAATATGCCATCTGAGAGAGAAAATCTGTGATTTTTACCTCCTCCCACTTTTACAGCATATTTTTGAAGAAGTTTTAATCCAGGCAGCGTTTTTCTTGTATCAAGGAGAATTGTGCAATAAGGATTAAGTTTTTTAACGATTTTGCGTGTATAGGTTGCAATTCCGCAGAGGTGTTGAAAAAAATTAAGTGCAACCCTTTCACCTTTAAGGATATTCTTTATATTTCCTTCTACAAAACCCAATTTAGTTTGGGCTTTTACTTCTGCTCCTTCTTCTATTTGCCAGTGAATTTTTATTTCAGGATCAACAGTATTAAAAACTTCTTCTACAATCTTTTTTCCACAAACCACAAGATCTTCTTTAGCTAAAAAAAAGGCTTTTCCATAAAGATTTGAAGATATTAATATTTCTGAAGTAATATCATAAAAAGGAATATCTTCATTTAATGCCTGTTTTACAATCTCTTTGATTTTCCACTTTTCTAACATTTTTTTCTTATACCTCTGGAAAAATAAAATATAAGTCTTAATTTTTATCATAACTTAAGGAATTTAAAAGTAAAGTTGGAGGGGTTTTGATGGAAGAATTTGTGAGGGAGTCACAGAATAATATAGAAGGTAAAAATACCGAAAATAAAGAAGAAGTACAAAATAAAGAAATTTCTTTGGAAGAAGAATTAAAAAAGAAAGAGGAAGAAGTAAAATACTGGAAAGAAATGGCTTTGAGATATGCAGCTGAGCTTGAGAATTTAAAAAAGTCTTTTAAAAGAGAAAAGGAAGAATACTATAAATTTGCTTTAGAGACCGTATTTAAGGAGTTGTTACCCAGTATTGATAATTTAGAAAGAGCTTTAGATGCGTTTAAACAAACAGAAAATAAAGAGGCTTTAAAAGAGGGAGTGGAGTTAACTTTGAAGTTGATAATTCAGAGTTTAGAGAAATTTGGATTAAAACAGTTTTATCCCTCTATAGGTGAGCCTTTTCAGCCCCATTTACATGAAGCTCTCTCAACAGAAGAGCATCCTGAAATTCCTGATGGTAGTATAACCAAAGTTTATCAAAAGGGATATAAACTTCATGATAGAATTATAAGACCTGCTCTTGTTTGTGTATGTGTGGGTAAGAAAGAAGCAGAAGAAAAGAGTTCTCAAAAAGAAGAGAATGAAGAAAATATAATTGAAAACGAGTAAAAATTTATAAAAAGGAGGGGATAAAAGATGGCAGGAAAAGTACCAATTGTTGGAATTGATTTAGGGACTACCAATTCCTGTGTAGCTATATTTGAGGGTGGAGAAGCCAAAGTAATTCCTAATCGTGAAGGAACAAGAACTACACCTTCAGTGGTAGCATTTCAAGAAAGCGGAGAAATTTTAGTAGGACTTCCTGCCAAAAGGCAGGCTATAATAAATGCTGAAAATACCGTTTTTGGAATTAAAAGACTTATGGGAAGAAAATTTAACGATCCTGTAGTGCAGGAGTGGAGAAAAAGGGTTCCTTATAAAATTGTTGAAGCTCCTAATGGAGATGCGCATGTAGAGATTAGAGGAAAAAGATACAGCCCTCCAGAAATTTCAGCTATGATTTTAAGAAAAATAAAACAGGATTTAGAGGAATATCTTGGACAGGAAGTTAAGGATGTAGTTATAACAGTTCCTGCTTATTTTGACGATTCTCAGAGACAAGCAACTAAGGACGCTGGAAGAATTGCAGGGCTTAATGTAATAAGAATTATTAATGAGCCCACAGCAGCATGCTTAGCATACGGCTTAGAGAAGAAAAAAGAAGGTCTTGTTGCTGTTTTTGATCTGGGTGGCGGTACTTTTGATATTTCAATCTTAGAAATTGGAGAGGGTGTTTTTGAAGTTAAAGCAACTTCTGGTGATACTTTCTTAGGTGGTGAAGATTTTGATATGAGAATTGTGGATTACATCGCAGAGGAATTTAAAAAAGAACATGGTATAGATTTAAGACAAGACAAAATGGCTCTTCAAAGGCTTAAAGAAGCTGCTGAAAAGGCAAAAATAGAGCTTTCAAGCACCTTAGAAACAGAAATAAATCTTCCCTTTATTACAGCTGATGCAAGTGGTCCAAAGCATTTGGTTATGAAACTTACCAGAGCCAAACTTGAAAGTTTAGTAGAGGACCTTATTGAAAAATTAGAAGAACCTTGTCGTATAGCTATGCAGGATGCTGGAATTACTCCTAAGGATATAAGTGAAGTAATCCTTGTTGGTGGAATGACACGTATGCCTAAGGTACAGCAAAAGGTTAAGGAAATTTTTGGTAAGGAACCAGTAAAAGGGGTTAATCCTGATGAAGTAGTAGCAATGGGAGCTGCTATTCAAGCAGGAGTTTTAAAAGGAGAAGTTAAAGATGTTCTTCTCTTAGATGTGACCCCCCTTTCTCTTGGAATTGAAACTCTTGGAGGAGTATTTACAGTTATAATCCCAAGAGGAACAACTATTCCAACAAGAAGAAGCCAGATTTTTACTACAGCTACTGACAATCAGACTGCAGTTACTATTCATGTCTTGCAGGGTGAAAGACCAATGGCAAAAGATAACAAAAGTATTGCCCGTTTTGATCTTGTGGGGATTCCGCCTGCTCCAAGAGGAGTTCCTCAAATTGAGGTTACTTTTGATATAGACGCTGATGGTATTTTACATGTTACTGCAAAAGATCTCGGCACAGGTAAAGAACAGTCAATAGTTGTTAGACCTTCTTCAGGTTTATCTGAAGAAGAAATTCAAAGAATAATAAAAGAAGCTGAACAATATGCAGAAGAAGATAAGAGAAAGAAAGAGCTGGCAGAGGCTCGTAATCAGGCTGATAGTTTAATTTACTCAGTAGAAAAAACTTTAAGAGAACTCGGTGATAAAGTTCCTGAAAGTCTTAAAAAAGAAGTTGAGGAGAAAATATCTGAACTTAGAAAAGTTATGGAAGGAGAAGATATTAATGCTATACGTAAGGCAAGTGATGAATTAACACAGGCTTCCTACAGACTTGCTGAAATGCTTTATAAAGAAAAAGCTTCTAAAGCTACAGGAGCTTCCGGGACAACAGGAGAAACAGGAGAAACATCTAAAGAAAAAGGAAAAGACGATGTAATTGATGCAGATTTTGAAGAAATGAAATAAATTCTATATTTCGCGGGGCTTCACCCCGCTTTAATTTTTATGAGTTTATCAAAAATAGCCATCTCAATGGGATGTCCTGCTGGTATAGGTCCAGAGGTAATCATAAAAGCACTTAACTATTTTCAAAAAGAAAATCAAGAAGTTCTTAAAAAAGTTGTTGTAATAGGAGATGAAAATGTTCTTTTAAGAACAGCTTATGATTTAGGAATGGTCATTCCTGAGGAAGTAGAGATAGATTCTGTTTCATATCTTGATATTACTCCTGGCAATCCAACCTTAGAAGGTTACAAAGCTATGGCTGCTTATTTTGATAGGGCTATAAAACTTGCAAAAGAAAAAAAGGTTAGTGCTATAGTAACAGGCCCTATTAGCAAGGAGGGACTTAATAAAATAGGTATAAATTATACGGGGCACACTGATTGGCTTGCTGAGGAGTTTAATGTAAAAAAATATGTAATGGCATTTTACGGAGAAAAAATAATAGTTTCCTTAGTTACCACTCATATCCCTTTAAAAGATGTTCCTAAAAAAATAACTTCCGAAAAAATAGTAGATACTGTAAAACTGTCTTACGAATTTTTAAAAAGATTGAAAATAGAAGAGCCTAAAATAGCAATTTGTGGACTTAATCCTCATGCTGGAGAAGGTGGACTTCTTGGAAATGAGGAGATAGATATTATAGAAAAAGCAGTGAAAATATGTAAGGAAGAAGGTATTCCTATTTATGGACCTTATCCTTCAGATAGTTTATTTTATTGGGTTTATAAGGGAAAATTTTCCCTTGTTATCGCCCTTTATCATGATCAGGGGTTAATTCCTTTTAAACTGGTTCATTTTGAAGATGGAGTAAATATTACCTTGGGGCTACCTATTGTAAGAACTTCCCCCTGCCACGGAACAGCCTATGATATTGCCGGAAAAGGTATAGCAAATCCCAAGAGTTTTATTTCAGCCCTTAATCTTGCTGCAAAGCTTATCTCAAATTAGTTTTTTCAAAATTACCTTGTTTTTATATAAAAGTTTATTAAAATTCTAAAAAAATGAGAAAAATTTTCCTTTTTGGATTTTTTAGTCTTTTTTTTGTTTTTTTTCTTTTAATATTACTTTTGCTTTTTAATATAAATTCTTTTTTGAATTCCTCTAAAATTAAGCAATTTCTTTTTGATTTCCTGAAGAGAAACTACCAGATTGAGGTAAAATATGAAAAAGTTAAAGTATCAGTCTTAAAAAAGAGTGTAGATGTTAATAATTTGATTTTTAAAAATAATCGTTATCATCTTTTTCTTCCAGAAGGAAAGGTTGAATTTTCTTTAAAAAAGGCGGTTAAATTCAATTTTTATCCTGAAAAAATATTTGCCAAAAAAGCCGAATTAAAAATTTATAAAAGTAAAAAGCCCTTTAATATTAAAAATTTTGCAAAATCTATTTCTCAACTTTATCCCTTTGAATTAAAAACAGAAAATGTTTTTTTGAAATATGAAAGTCCTGCAGGATTGATTGATTTTTATAATTTAAATTTTCACTTTAAAGTAGATAAATATCAAGCTCTTTATGAAGGAGAAACTAAATCAGATTTTTTTGAAAAAGCTTCTTTTAAAGGTAGATTTAATTACAGAGATCTTTTTTCTGAAAATACTTTAGAATTTCATAAAATTGATTTGTCCCGATTTAAGAAAATTGAGAGATACGGAATTGAAAAGACTTTACTTAATATAAAAAGCGAAGCAGTTTTGGAAAAAGATGTTTTCAATGTAGCTTTCATTCTTACAGACTCTTCAGTATGGTTAAAAAGAGAGGAAAAACTAACTGGTAAGTATGTAGAAGGGTTAGCTGTTTTTAAGCCCGGGAAAATAGAGATTAACCTTGAACCTATATTTTTTGAATATCCGAGATTACACGGGGCATTAAATATTGAAAAAAATGAAAAGGGTTATAGGATACAAGCAGAAGTTCAAGAATTTAAATTATCAAATATAAAAAATTTCTTATATCGTCTCTTTCCTGAAAATAAAGAAATTAAAAAAATTTTTGCCATAGTAAAAGAAGGAAATTTTTCAAAAATTGAGTTA
>DAIQAS010000006.1:16945-31469 GCA_036781525.1 Thermodesulfobacterium sp.
GAAGAATATAAAGGATAATTTTAAATTAGCTAATATTTCTATTTCATCCTTAGTAAATAAAGGAGAAGTTCATTTACTTACTCCGCCTTTAGAATTTAAAGATGTAGAAGGAGAGATTCTTTTTCAGGAAGGAAAGCTAAAATTTGTTGGTAAAGGCAAACTTAAAGAAAATATATTATTAGAAGCAAAAGAATTAACTTTAGACTTTGCAAAACCGAAACTTTATTTAACTTTGGATTGTGATTTTGAAGGAAACTCTAAAGAACTTAAGGAAGTTGTTAAGAATATATTAAAAAAACATGAACTTTTAGAAGATTATTCTTTTTATGGAGTATTAAATGGGAAAATAAAACTAAATGGTGAATTATCTTCGCTTTCAGGAAGTATAATTTTAGATTTAAAAAACTTCTCAGTAAAAACACCCTATTATGTCTATCCAATTTCTTTTAAAAGAGGGAAATTACTTTACAATTTTGAAGAGGTTTCTATTGAAAAGGCTAAATTGTTAGCAGGAAATAGTTATATAAATGAATTAAACGGAAATATAGACTTAAAAACCAAAGAAATAGAAATTTCAGCTAAAGACAGCTGGATTTCAGAAGAAACTATAAAAGAACTATCTAAGGATATTTCTCAGTTAGAGGAAATTCTTTCTAAATATTCTTTAGACTTAGATGGTATATGGATTTCTTTATTAGACTATAAAGGGAATTTAAATCTTTTAAAAGAAGAAAAGACAAAAATTTTAGAAGATATAAAACAGAATTTAACAGTAGAAGGAAAAGTTATAAATGCATCTTCTAAAATTCCCTATAAAGAAGAAAAAATAGCATTAAAAACACAGGACTTATCTTTTAAATATGAAAAGGGGGACTTACTCTTTGGAGAAAGTGTTCTTCAAATAGAAGATTCACTTTTTAAACTAAAAGGTAGTCTAAATCTAAAAGTTTTAAGAGGAAGCGGCGAAGTTGAGAAAGATTTAAAAACCAAGATAGAAAAACTTTTTAGCTCTTTACAAAAAATTTCCTTAAAAACCCCTATAAAATTTGAAAATTTTATATTTTCCTATTCTAATGGAGCAATTTCTTATTCTGGGAACCATACGCTTGGAAAGTTGAATATATCTTTGAATTTAGACAATAAAGAGGAATCTTTTAAGTCTGATCTTATTTTAAAAGGAGAAACTACTAATTTAAACCTTAGTGGGAATAAAGACAGTTCTTATCTTAATTTTAGCAGTAAAGGGATATTGGATTTAAAAGAAGTTTCAGATGTTTTTGAAATAATAGGTCACTCTTTTTCAGGAAAGCTGATTACAGACTTTGATTTTTCTTTACCTTTAAGTAAAAAAGTTGAGAATATTAAAAACTTAGAAGATATTTTTAATTTATATTTATATTCTGAAAAGCCTTACATTAAAGGTTTTATTGATCTTAATGAAGCAACCTATACTTACAGAGAAAAATCTTCATTGAAGATTTCCCTTAAAAGCGAATTTAAAGATAATGGGATAGATATTTCCTCTGTTGATATGAAATGGAATGGTTCTGAGATAGCAGGTGATTTAAAGATAGAAAAGAAGGACAAATATATTTTTGTTAAAGGGAATATCTCTGGAGATTATGCCGATTTTAAAGCCATGATAAAAAAGAAAGAAGACAAAAGGGCTTCTTCTGAAGATCTCTTTAAAAAATTAGAGAAATTTCCGTTTGTAGCCGAGATAGACTTTAAAATTGATAATGTGATATTACCCACCTCTCACAGGATAGACAAAATAGAGGGATATTTAAGTTTAGATAGTATCGAAAAACTTTTATTTATAGATATTCCGGAGGTTTATTTTTGTGGAGTCAATTTACATCTTCTTTATGAAAGAGATTCACAAAGTCAATATACTTATTTAGAAGTTATGCCTTCAAAAGGAGACCTTCTTGATCTATTTTCCTGTCTATATCCAGAGGAAATGCCTAAGGTTATTTTAGAGGGACCTTTTGAGTTATCTGGATATTTTTACGCTGAAGGAGATAAAAAAGATCTTATGGTAAAAAGCACAGGAGAAATAGAATTAAAGTCTCATAAGGGTTATCTTTATAGAGCACCCCTTATAGCCAGGGTGTTTGCTTACATAAGCCCTATAGATCTTTTTAGAGGCAAAGTTCCTAATCTGGAAAATAGGCTTTTAGAATACGATGAACTTGATTTTAAAAGTTTTATTCAGGATAAAGATTTGAAAATAGATACTGCCTTCTTATCAGCTATAGGTTTTAGAATGTTTGGAGAAGGAGATGTGAATTTGGAGAGCAAAAAACTTTATCTCACTTTTTATGTTTCTCCTTTTAAAACCTTAGATGTTATCATTGAAAAAGTGCCCTATCTGGGACCTTGGATTTTGGGGAAACCGAGAATGCTTGTTTATTTTCCCTTACAGGTTACGGGAACTTACGAAAAGTATAATATCATTCCTTTGCATCCAAGCAGTATAGGGAAAGGCATTTTTACTTTTATTTTTAGATTTTTCGGAATTTCTGAAGATGTTTTTCAAAAACCTCCAGAGTTAGAGAAGTTTAAAAAGAAAGAATGGTTGCTTAAAGATCATAAAAAGGAGAATGAAAAAAATAGTAACTCTTCTCCCTGAAATTCTTTATGAAGATAAGTATCTTTTAGTGGTTAATAAACCCTCAGGTTTAATTGTTCAAGGAGCAAAAAAAGACGAAGACTCTTTACTCTATTGGTTAAAAAAGTTCATTAAAGAAAGAGATGAAAAACCTGGGAATGTATTTTTGGGAGTTGTTCATAGATTAGATAAACCAGTTTCAGGAGCTCTAATTTTAGCTAAAAGAAGTAAAGTAGCTAAAAAGCTTTTTGAAAGTTTCCAAAAAGGGGAGATAATAAAAGTATACCTTGCTAAGGTAAAAGGATTATTTCAAGGTGAAGGAATATGGGAAGATTATCTCTTTTGGGATGAGAAAAAAAGAAAAACCTTAGTTTTATATCAAGAAGAAAAAAGAGCTAAAAAAGCTTTAACCCTTTATAAAACACTTTATTCTTCAAATAAAGAAACCTATCTTCTCCTTTCTCCTATAACAGGAAGAAAGCATCAAATTAGAGCTATATTATCTGCTCGAGGACACCCAGTAATAGGAGATTTTAAATATGGTGATAATAAGAAAATAAAAAAGGGAGGTATTATTTTATTACATGCTCTTTTTTTAGATTTTCCTCATCCAATGACAGGAGAAAAGATAGATGTATGGGCAAGGGTTCCAGATTATTTTAACTTTAAACTTCCTAAAAAGGTGCTCTTAAATTCAATAAAAAGAATGCATAAATATTTAAATGAGGTAAAATATAGGGAAATTAAAAACTTGGGGTAAAAAAAATGAAAAATGAAGAAGAAAAGGAGTTGCCAATTTTATGCTCTACCTGTGCCTGGAGAGGAGTTTGTGTCAAAAAATTTTCTTTTGATAATACAACTTCTATAAAATGTCCGGATTATTCTCCTGATCCAGAGCTTAAGAAAAAGAAAAAGGAGCTCGAAGGTGATAAAGAAGAAAATTAGAGAGCTTGTTAAAGAGACTTTAAGAGATTTTTGGCCAGAAATAGAAAAAATCAATTTTGAAGTAGAAAAACCAAAGAAAGAGATTTATGGGGACTATTCAACCAATGTAGCTCTGATTTTAAAAGGTAAACTTCAACTTCCTCCTATGGAAATTGCAGAAAAGATAGTTTCAAAACTTAATGAAAAAACTTTTATTTTTTCGAAAATAGAAATTGTGCCACCTGGTTTTATAAATTTTTGGATTTCAAATGAATATTATATAGAAAATCTTAAGAAAATACTTGAACTTAATGAGAGATATGGAAGCTTGGACTTGGGGAAAGGTAAAAAGATACTTGTTGAATTTGTTTCAGCTAATCCCACAGGGCCTCTTCACATAGGACATGGAAGAGGAGCAGCTTATGGAGATTCTTTAGCAAGGATTCTTGATTTTACAGGTTACAAAGTAGTTAAAGAATATTATATCAATAATAAAGGAACCCAAATGAATATTCTTGGAGAATCAGTTTATTTAAGGGCTAAGGAGCTTTCTGGAGAAAAGATAAAGTTTCCTGAAGATTACTACAAAGGAGAATACATTTATGACATAGCTAAGGAAGCATTAAAACTTTATCCAGATCTTTTATCCATGAAAAAAGAAAAGGCTATAGAAATTTGTAGAGAGTTTGCTATTAAATTAATTTTAGAAGATATAAAAAAAGACCTTGAAAATTTTAGAGTTTTTTACGATAATTGGTATTCAGAGAAAGCACTTTATGAAAGTGGCAAGGTGGAAAAAATTTTAAACATTCTAAAAGAGAAAGAATTAGTATACGAAAAAGACGGTGCTCTTTGGTTTAAATCAACCCTTTTTGGTGACGAAAAGGATAGAGTGGTTGTTCGTTCAAACGGAGAAACTACCTACTTTACTGGAGATATAGCTTATCACTATGAAAAATTTGTAGATAGAAAATTTGATGTGGCTATAAATATATGGGGAGCTGATCATCACGGTTATGTTAACAGATTGAAGGCAGCTCTGCGGGCTTTTGGAATAGATGCAGAAAAACTAAAAGTTATTCTTATACAGATGGTCAATCTTATTGAGGGTGGAGAGAAAAAAAGCATGTCAACCCGTGAAGGAGAGTTTTTAGAATTGAAAGAACTAATGAAAGAAGTAGGAGTTGATGCTACAAGATTTATTTTTCTTTCAAGATCAGCAGATGCACCTTTAGATTTTGATGTAGAGCTTGCTAAAAAGGCATCTCAGGAAAATCCAGTTTATTATGTTCAATATGCTCATGCAAGGATCTGCAGTATATTTGAAAAAGCAAAAGAAAATGGTATAGAGATTGGATCTTTTGAAGAAATAAGTCTATCCCTTCTTAAAGAGAAAGAAGAGATAGATTTATTAAAAAAGCTTGAAGAATTTCAGGAAGTTATTGAAGCTGCCTCTGAATCCTTAGCACCTTATAAGATTACCTATTATCTTCTTGAACTTGCAAAGCAGTTTCATGAATATTATTCCAAATACAGAATCCTTACAGAAGATTTAAATTTGGCTAAAGCACGTCTTTCTCTTTGTTTGGCTTGTAAAATAGTTTTAAAAATAGGACTAAATCTTTTGGGAGTTTCAGCTCCCATTAAAATGTAAAAAGGAGGTGAAGTATGGAGGAAAAAAAAGTAAAAATTGAGATTAGCAAACTTGCTTTAGTTTTTATTATCCTATTTGGTTTATCCCTTTTGGTGTGGAGTTTTGTAATAGGGGTATGGGTGGGAACAAAAATAAGTGCCAAAGCTGAAAAAGAAGAAATTGCTATGGAGCAAACTACAGTCTCTCAATCGGTTCCCCCAGAGGAGACTATCTCTCCGCCTCCAGTAACAAATGAGACTGTCCCTCCAACTCCTATAAAAGTTGCTCCTCCTTCAACTGTTAAGGAATCTATAGAAAAAAGAGGAGTTGTAGAGGAGAAAAAGCAGCCTGAATATAAGAAAAAAGAAATTGCTAAAATTGCTTCCCAGATAAAAAAAGAAACAACTCCATTTTATTCACTTCAGATAGGTGCTTTTTCTAAAAAAGAAATTGCTGAAAGGTTAAAAAATGCAGCTACAGCAAAAGGATATGATGCATTTATAAAAGGTATAAAAAGCAACGGAAAACTTCTGTATAAAGTATATGTAGGAAAATACTCTACAAGGGAAGAAGCAAAGAAATACATTTCTAAAATAACTAAAGACTTAAAAGTTGAAAAGCCTTTTATAGTAGAAATAAAGTAAATGTTGAGAAAAGCTAAAATTTCAGATATTAAGTATATTTATAAACTTATTTTGCACTTTTCAAAAAAAGGAGATGTACTTCCCAGACCTTTAGCAGAGCTTTACGAACATTTAAGAGATTTTTTTGTTTATGAAGATAGAGATCTTATTATAGGAGCTTGTTCACTTCATATTTGCTGGGAAGATTTGGCAGAGATAAAATCTTTGGTGGTTAGTGAGGAATATCAGAAAAAAGGGATAGGAATTAAATTGGTGGAAGCCTGTATAGAGGAAGCTAAGATCTTAGAAATCCCAAAAGTTTTTGCTTTGACCAGAGTTCCAGAATTTTTTGAAAAATTGGGATTTAAGAAAGTAGCTAAGAATGAACTTCCACATAAAATTTGGGCTGATTGTATAAAATGTAGTAAATTCCCAGATTGTGACGAGGTTCCAGTAATTAAAGAAATTAGGATTTAACAAACACTTGACTTTTTTAAAAAAATATATAAAAATATCTTTTGAAAACTTGAAAAAATTTTTTTTTTATTTAAAATAAAAATTATTAAAAATTAAAAGGAGGTGGTCTTATGCCTGTAGTAGAATGGAAAGGGAAAAAATTTGAGGTTGATGAGGACGGATTTTTACAGGGTGGTTTGGATGAGTGGTGCCCTGAATGGGTAGATTATGTTAAACATTTAGAAGGTATCGAAGAACTTACAGAGGAACACTGGAAATGCATTAAATTCCTCCAAGACTATTACAGGAAAAATGGTGTAGCTCCTATGGTTAGAGTCTTCTCTAAGGTAACAGGATATCCTTTGAAGAAAATTTATGAACTCTTTCCTTCTGGTCCTGGAAAAGGTGCATGTAAAATGGCAGGTCTTCCTAAACCAACAGGTTGCGTATAAAGTTTATTGATAAGATCTTCTATAGGGGGGAGTAAATAGGTTTTTTATTTACTCCCCCTATTTTATTATGTATGTCTTTTTTAGACTTTGTATTATCTTTGTTTTAATTTTGTTTAGTTTTTTTAGTTTTTCTTTTTCTCAAAAAAAGGTTGATCTTAATCAGGCGACAATTGAAGAGTTAGAAAAACTTCCCGGGATTGGGCCGAAAACAGCCAGGAATATTGTTGAATATAGGGAAAAATTTGGTCCATTTAAGTCAATTGAAGATTTATTAGAAGTTAAAGGTATAGGTCCTAAGCGCTTAGAAGTTCTTAAAGAGTATTTAGAAATTAAAGAAGATTCTTATAGTTTGCCAGATTCTAAAAGTGGTTTAGAAATATATTACTACAAAGATGACAGAGGAATAATACACTATACTCAATTTCCCGATACAGTCCCAGAAAAGTATAAAAAAACATTAAAGAGGTTAAAATAGAATGTTAAAATCAAGTTTTAAAAATTATACAGGTGTTCAAGAAAAAACTTGTCATCCTCAGGAAACCATAGAAAGAGTTTTAAAAAATTTAGATTCCTTAGGCATACAGGTTCTTAAAAAGATTTTTAGAATAGATGATTTGGATAGAATAGGTATTCCAGTATATGTATGTAAGGTTTATGAAGAAGTAGGAAAAAGGTTGGGAATGGATGAGAGTTTTGGAAAAGGTGCAACGCCTGAGCAGGCAGAAGCAAGTGCTCTTATGGAACTTGTAGAAAGATACAGCAATTTTTCTTTTCTTTTAGAAGAAAATTATCTTATAGAGTCATACGGGAATTTAAAAGAGGAAACTATCTCTGTAGATACATTATTATCTCCTTTACATAGTGTTTTTAAAGAGGATGGTTTTATTAAAGAGTTGAAAAATATTAAACTTAGATGGAATGAAGCCTATGATATTTTAGAAGATAAAAAAATAATTTTTCCTTTATACTGGTTTTATCGCATTTATGGAACAACTGGTTGGGCTGCAGGAAATACTCTGGAGGAAGCAACACTTCAGGCTCTTTGTGAGATTATTGAAAGACATTGTATTTCAATAATTATGGAAGAAAAGCTAAAAGTTCCTACAGTCGAAATTGATTCGATAAAAGATTCTTTATTAAAAGAGTTAATTGATAAAATTATTTCTTCAGGAATAGAAATAATTATTAAAGACTTTTCTTTAGATCTAAAAATTCCCACTTTAGGAGTAATTGCCTACGATCCTTTAGCACCTACTCTAACTCTTAGAGTCTATGGAGCTGCTGGGACACATCCCAATCCTAAATATGCTTTGATAAGGGCTTTAACTGAGTTTGTTCAGCACAGAGCTCAAGTTTTATATAGAGAAAAGGTCTTAAGAAAACCAGGTGGTCCGACTTATTGCTTTTTAAATTTTAGAAGTTTAGAAGAAGCAAAGTTTCTTTTAGAAGGAAACAAAATACCTTTTGATATGTTACCATCTTTTTCTCATCAAGATTTTAAGGTGGAAATAGAATATGTAGTTAAAGAACTTTATAAAAAAGGGTTAAAAGCCTATCTTATAGAAACAACCAATCAAAAACTTGGTATTCCTTCAGTAATTGTAATTGTTCCTGGAGCCCGACTTAATCGTCCGAGCACAAAACTTCATCCTTATTTATTGATTGCCCGGCAGCTTATGGATATTAAGCTTTATAAAGAAGCACTTTTTTATATTGAAAAAACATTTGAGGATGCACCGTCTTATAGAAATTTGCCGCAAATTCTCTCTCAAGCAGCTACATGCGCAAAATTAGCAGGAAATTATAAAAAATCTTTAGAATATTATGAAAATTTACTTGAGGTTTCTCCTCAACTTATGCAATCTCCTAAATTTGTTAATGAATTTATGCAGGTTATAGAAAAGGTTTCTCCCACTTCTTAATTTTATTATAAAGTTGAAAAATTGACCTATGTATTTAAAATTTATTTATTAAAATAAGCCTGTATTACATCCTAAAACTCAAAAGAAAGGAGGTATTTTCACCAGTGTCCTCTTTTGATTCTTCAGAGATATATAAAACCCTTTACACGTCACCTTTAATAAATATAGTCGTATTTTCTCCAAAAAACATTTTAGATGCCAATGAGACTTTTTGTAAAATTACAGGCTATTCTAAAAAAGAATTAAGTAAATTAAAACTTTCAGATATAGCCTCTGAAGAACACCGAGAAAAAGTAAAGGTCCTGGAAAATAAGCTATCAAAAAAAGAAAAATTTGTTTGCTTAGAAACAATAAAGCTTATTAAAAAAGATAAAAGTTCTTTATGGTTTCATGGCTATTTTCAATCTTTGTCTTATAAAAACCAAAATCTGGGTTTGTTTTTAGGTGAAGACGTTACTTTCCAAAAAAAGCAAGAAATTCTATTCCACACTTTAAAAGATGTAAATCAGCTGATTCTTGAGGTCAGCTTTGAAAATGAACTTTTTGAAAAAATTTGTTCCCTTTTACATAAAAATTTAAATTTAAAACTTGTATGGATAGGCATTCCTGATAAAGAAAGTCATACTATTAAACCCGTTTACATATATGGGGAAAATGGTGAATATTTGAAAATTATTAAAATTTCCTTAGATGAAACTTTGCCTGAAGGAAAAGGTCCTACGGCTCAGGCCTTTAGAAGTGGAGAAATCATTATAAATCCTGACAGCAGAGTTAACCCTCAGTTTTTACCATGGAAAGATGAAGCTCTTAAAAGAGGATATTTATCTTCATGTGCCATACCCTTGAGAAAAAGAGATAAAGTAGTAGCTGTATTGAATCTTTATTCTTCTGAACCCAATTTTTTTGATGAAGCTTTAGAGCCGCTGTTAAAAGAAATTCAAAGAAACTTGAGTTTTGCTCTGGAAAAAATAGAACAAATAAGATCAGGACTTTTAACTGTTACAGCCCTTTCTAAAGCTAAAGATTGGGTATTTATTACAGATGAAAAAGGTTATATCCTTAATGTTAATGATGTAGTTTGTGAGGAAACAGGCTATTCAAGGGATGAGTTTATAGGTAAACACGCATCATTCTTAGATGATCCCGAAGCTCTTGCAAAATTAATGGACGAATTAGAAAAAACCGTTTTAAAAAGACGGGAAGAATATATAAACTTATTTATAAAAACGACTAAAGATGGTAGAAAAATAATTTTAAAACAAAAAATTATTCCTGTCGAGCTTCCGGGCAATATTGTAAATTATGTCGCTTTAGGAACTGATGTAACTAAAGAATTAAAGCTTTTAGTCGAACTTGAAAGGATTAAAACTCTTGATCTTCTTACAGGGCTTTTTAATCTGGAAGCTTTTTCTGCAAAAGTAGATGAAATTTTAAAAATTTCAGAAACTAAAGGTTTATTAATTTTAATGGATATATGGGGAATGAGTTATATTAATAAAAATTATGGATTGGAAGTGGGGAATAAATTGCTTAAAAAGATTGCTTCTCTTTTAAAAGAAACTTTTAAAGAAAATGCTATATTAGGAAGAACTGCAGGAGATGAATTTGGAATTTTTATATATAACTTAGAGGACTCAGAAACTTTTGAAATTGTTAAACTAATTAAAATTTTTGAAAAGCCCTTTGAAATAAACGATCACAGTCTGAAAATGGAAATAAATTTAGGTTGTTCTCTTTTTCCTTCAGATGGCAATAATTTTAAAATTTTATATGAAAAAGCATCTATAGCATTAAACGAAGCAAAAAATAAAGGACCTGGAAACATTGTTTTTTATAATAAAGAATTAGAAACGAAACTGAATTATCTATTAAATGCAGAAAGACTTATCACTAAAGCCTTTAAAGAGGATCTTTTTATTTTTCATTATCAGCCCTATTTCTGGACTTCTAATCTTGAATTAGCTGGATTTGAGGCTTTGGTGAGAATAAAAGAAGATGAAAGGATTTATTATCCTGGAGAGTTTATAGAGTATTTAGAAAGTCATTCGGAATATTTGTTTGAATTTGAAGAAAGAGGACTTAAAAAAATTTTAAAACAGATAGAAAGCTGGAAAAAGCCCATTTCTTTTAATTTATCTGCAAAATCTTTAGAAAATACTTTGTTTATTCATGAACTTACAGATATAAATTCAGAAATAGCAAAAAATCTTGTTATTGAAATAACCGAACGAGAATTAATAAAAGGCATAAATACAGCCGTAGTTAATTTAAATTACATAAAATCTAAAAATCCCTACATTAAAATAGCTATTGATGATTTTGGCACAGGGCATGCAAGTTTTTCTTATCTCAAAGATCTCCCTGTAGATTTTGTGAAAATTGATTTATCTTTTATAAGAGATCTTACCAAAGGTGAAAAAGAAATAAATTTGGTAAAAGGAATAATAAATCTATGCCACAGTTTGGGTTTTAAAACCATAGCAGAAGGGGTGGAAACTGAAGAACAATACCAAATTCTTAAGGATTTAGGTTGTGATAAGGTGCAGGGTTTTTACTTTTCAAAGCCTCTATCCCCTGAAAAGGCAGAGCTGTTATTAAGAGATTGATTTTATATTATAGGCTTGAAAAAGTATAAAAAGGTTTTAATTTTAAAATTAAGTAATTTGCTCTATGAAAAAATGGGGGCGATAAGGGCTCGACGGGGATAGGTAGGGTTAAACTGCAGGCCGTGGTCGCACCCGCCACGTAAAATAGGGTGCAAAAACACAACTGCCGACGAATATTCTTACGCCTTGGCAGCCTAAGATAGAGCTGCCACGCAGTTTTAGACCTTGCCCGCGGGTCTAAAACTGCGTCATCTATGCGGGCTTTGGCTAAAGGAATTGGTAGGGTTCCTTTAGCCGAGAAACAAAGACCTACCTGGTAGAAAGTTCGGGTGCCTGTGCCCGGCTTTCTACGAGATTTAAACACAGGCTAAGCCTGTAGAAGTTTAACCTGAACTATCCCCGGACGCGGGTTCAATTCCCGCCGCCTCCACCAATCTAATTTTTTTAATTCATATTGAAAGTCAAAAATCTTAAAATAATTTACTTAATTTTTTTCATTATTTTAGCTTTTTCAGGGTCTTTGTTTTCTCAAAATCAAAAATTTTTGAATAAAAATTACAACTGGAAACTCTTTTTTGAAACATCAGATAAAGAGCTAAGGCTTTATTATGATCCAGATTCAAGGGCTTTTTCTGGATTTGGATATATTTTTATTACTACTAAAGCTGTATTAAAAGGGAAGGATTATATGATAATCAGGTTAGTTTTAAATTGTGCAATAGAAGAAGAATTTAAGTTTATTTACATAGCTCAAAAAACTGATGATAGATGGATAGAAATTGATCCGAATAAACCAGGTATAGAAGAAGCCATTTCATTTTATAAACATCCTCTTATAAGAAACTTATTAAAGAGAAGTATCTGTAGAACTTGAAAGTTTAAAGATTAACATCAGAGGAACTATTTCTTCTAATCCCCCTATTTTAAAAATATTTTTTCTATATAAATAAGTCCTGCTACAAAAATTAAAAGAGATAGCCATATTAAAACAGAGATAGTCACAGCTTTTTTAGCCTTCTCTTCTTCCCACCAATAAATTGGTTTTATTCCTGAAAAGAAAAAAGTAAGAACTCCTGATAGATTAATACAGATTGAATTGACCAGAAAGAGAATGAAGGCACTTAAAGCACTAACTGAATAACCTCCACCAGCAAATATTCCTGTAGCTACAAGGGGAGGAAGAAGTGCTACAGCAACCATTACACCAACCAAGGCCTCTTGAAACCCTTTTACAGTTGCGTAAACTCCTGCAATTCCTGAAGCAAGTGCAAGGATTATATCGTAGTATCCAACATTTGCCCTGGAGGCAAGTTGTGATGAAAAAGGATTGAAATTTAGAATCTTTCCACCTATAAAACCTATTGCAATAGCTATACTTATTCCTGTAATAATGGTTGGGATAGTTTTAAAGGCAAGTTTTTTATCTGCAAGGGCAGTGGAGAATGAAAGGGCAATATGAGGACCCATAAGAGGAGCTATTACCATTGAGCCTATAATTATGGCAACATCATTTTTAACTAAACCAATAGAGGCAACCAATGAAGCAAGTATGGCCATAATAAAATATCTGAAATTAAGGTTAGCATTTTTTTCTATTTTTTGATAAAGTTCTTCAATACTTATCCTTTCTGAATCTTTTTTCTTTTTCTCGGGTTCTTCTTTTTCAATTCTTGGAATGGTTGCTTCAACAGGTAGAATAACGAGACGAAAGCCTCCACTTTTGGAATAGAAGTTATTTAATGTAGAGACGACAGCATCAACATCTTCAGAGTTGAGAAGAATTTTGGTGATTGTTGTTTCATCAGGAAGATGATCATGCCATATTTCCAAAAATCAAGTTCTTCTGCCTGGGCTTTTTTATGGTAAATCTCAATAAGACGAAGCGACATTAATTAAACTCGCTTTTACGAGCCTGGGGGGATTTGAACCCCCGACCTCAGGGTCCGGAGCCCCGCGCTCTTTCCACTGAGCTACAGGCTCAAATTTTAAATAATAATTTTAAAACAAAACAGTTTTAAGTAAATGCGCTAATTTTCTTATTTCTTCTTGAGCTTGGGGAATGGCTCTTTTTTTTATAAAGTCTTCCCAAACAAAAAGGGGACCCGTTGCAAGAACTGAAGTTGCAACTCCTTGCGGAATAATAAATCTTGCATCTTCTTTTTTTATGTTCTTAGAAAAATTTTTATAAACTTCTAAGCCATTTTTTACTACTTTCTCATAGATGTTTTTATGTTCAGTTTTAAAGGTAGAAGGAATTATAAATTTATCGGTGTAGGTATATCTATGAGACCTCTGGTTAAAGTTTAACCAAGTATGTCTTACGAATTGATGAGAAAAAATACGGGAAAAATTATGGGCAATAACTCCAATCCAATTGAAAGGATGCTCAATTTTATTTTTAATAATAATTACTTCTGGTTCTGCCCATATATCTTCTTTTTCTTCCAAGAATTCCTTAGGAAGGTTTAAAAAAGAACCCTCATATAAAAGCTCAAAGTTTTTAAAGATTTTTATTTCTATAGAGGAAAGCTCGGGTTTAAAATTGATAAGATTTTCAAAATCTCTTAAATCTAAATTTTCAGCAAGATGTCTTAGATTAAAAAGTGCATAATTGTTTGTTGTGTCCCAAAATACTTTAAAAAAATTTTGAGAAAGGGAACATATATCTTTTTCAGAAAGATTTTCTAAACTTAAAAAAACAGGTGTATGAGAGAAAATACTATAATGTTCAGCTTTTTTAAGACCGAGTAAAAAAGTTTTAAATTTTTCAAAGCTCTGAAATTTTTCCTCGTAAAAAAGGGCTAAGGGATGGGTTTTGGCATAACAGATTCGCGCACCTAAGTAACTATAAAATATAAAATGAGGTAATAAAGATTTATCAAAATTATTATAAATAATGGAAATTAATTTTTTTTGGTTATTTCTTAGTTGAGATAAATTCATAAATATCCACCGGTTGAGCCGAACCCACCTCGAGAAGATTTCTTTGGAGGTTCATTAATTTCTTCTATTTCTGGATTCCCCACTTTTATAAATACAGCCTGAGCTATTTTTTCATGAGCTTTTATGGTAACCCTTTCTTTTCCAAGGTTTACTACAGGAATTTTTATTTCGTCTTCTTCTCCACAGTAGTCAAAATCTATAATTCCTGCAGAATTGGGCATTATTAGACTTTTATTTTTAAAAAGGGAAGACCTCGGAAATATAAAAAGTGCATAAGGAGGTTCAGTCTGGATAACAAGGCCTGTTCTTATAAGAGTAAATTGTCCAGGCTCCAAAGATACTTCTTCCAAG
>DAIQAS010000007.1:0-28934 GCA_036781525.1 Thermodesulfobacterium sp.
ATATCTATCCATGTAGAAGCAACAAAACACTTACACAGAACTATCTGGAAAATAAAAGAATTTGACAAAAAGGCTGGGGTTGCTCTAAACCCTCATACTCCACTTGAAATTATAAAATATGTGCTTGAAGATCTTGATTTCGTCTTAATAATGACCGTTAACCCCGGTTTTGGCGGACAAAAATTCATAAGAAACTGTCTTCCTAAAATAAAAGAACTTAGAAAAATGATAGAAGAAAGGGAGCTTAATGTATTAATTCAGGTCGATGGTGGGATAAATTCAGAAACAGCACCCGAAGTAATTAGAGCAGGTGCACAGGTTCTTGTCGCAGGTTCTGCTGTTTTTGGAAAAAAAGACTATGTAAAAGCTATTGAAGCTTTAAAACCTTCCACATAAATTTCAAACTTTCAAGCCCATCTTTAAAAAAACTAAAAATTAAGATTAACCACAGAGATAAAAAGAGCTTTCCAAAATATATATATTCTACGGTTAGCATTAATGCAATAAAAACAGAAATACCAACCTTTTCATAAGCCCATCTGGGAAAACCTTTTACCAATCCTCTCTTAAAGAAAAAGAAAGAAAGTGCGGTAATGTTTATCCAGAAAAGACCATTAGACAAAGGAAAGGTTAAGAGCAACCCCAGAGGATAACTTAGAGATAAAAGAGATATAAAAAAGTTTTTCAAATTTTTTCTGAAATCTTTTATTTTGTTCCAAACTCTATAAAAATAAGGTATGGCACTTACAAAAGAGAATATAGCTATTAGCCATAAGGAATAGTCAATAAAATATTTATAAGTGGGGGCATGGATATAAATTAACACTGCAAGACCTGCAAAGCTCATCTGAAAAAGGGTCTTTAACTTGGCAATTTTCAAAACCTTTATTTTTTCAGGAAACCAACTTCTCAAAAAGGAAATCAGAATTTCTCTGAGAAGAATAAAAAAGACTGGCAAAAAATTAAAATAATTAAGATAGACTAAAACTAAATAAACAGATGTTACAAAAATTTTATCAGCAATGGGATCCAGAATAGCTCCTATTGAAGTAACCTTTTTATATTTTCTTGCTAAAATACCATCCAGATAATCGGTTATCCCCAGAAAAAAGCCGGCTATAAGGGCTCCAATTTTTCCGGAGTAGGATTCAGAAAGAAGAAGAAGGCACGGAAAAGGCAAAAGAAAAATTCTTAAAAGTGTAAGCCTGTTTGGAGTTATAAGTGAATACATTTTTCTAAATTTTTCTCTTTTTCTAAGCTAAAATTATATTATACTATTTTTGTTTTTAAATTCCCAGAAGGAAAATAAAAATGAGTGAAAAAGAAACCTTAATTTTTGGTCCGGTAAAATCAAGAAGGCTTGGAAGATCCTTAGGAATTGAAATGGTTCCCAAAAAAATCTGTTCTATGAATTGCATCTACTGTGAAGTTGGTAAAACTACAAATCTAACCATAGAACGAAAGGAATACTATCCTTGGGATCTGATAGAAAGATCCATATTTCAGGCTAAAGAGATGGAGGATTCCTTTGATGTATTAACCTTAACAGGAAGTGGAGAACCTTCTTTAAATATCCACTTTGAGAAGGCAATAAAATTAGCAAAAAAAATCATTAAAAAGCCTATTGCTGTTTTGACCAACGGAACTTTACTACACATATCCTCCATAAGAGAGGCCATGGCAGAGGCAGATATAGTCCTTCCTTCCTTAGATGCCGGAACTTCTGAGACCTTTCAAAAAGTTAATAGACCCCATCCTCAAATAGACTTAAAAATCATTATCGAAAATCTTAAAACGCTTAGAGATGATATGAAAGGTGAGATGTGGCTTGAAGTTCTTTTTGTTGAAGGGCTAAACGATTCAGAAAATGAACTTAAAGCTTTAAAGTCAGCCATAGAGTATATTAATCCTCATAAAGTTCAGATTAACACAGTAGTTAGACCTCCTGCTTTTGAAAATGCAAAACCCCTTTCTTTTGAAAAGCTAAAAAAAATTGCCCAATTTCTTGGTGAAAAAACAGAAATTATAGTGAGCAAAGAGCGACTTGATAAAGCTGTAAAAACCTTTAAGAACCTGGAAGAAGAAAAAGTAAAGAGTGAAATTTTAAAATATCTTAAAAGAAGACCTTCAACTATTAAAGAACTTTCTTTAGCCTTAAATATTGAAGAAAAAGAAGTAAACACTATTTTAAATGAATTAATTTCTGAAGGAATAGTAAAAGAAAAACTTCACGAAGGAAAAAAATTTTTCTTTGCTGAATAAATGAAAGACAAAGGCTTTTACAAAAAAGTTATTGAAGCTCTTTTGTTTTGTGCAGGAAGATCTTTAAAGGCTAAGGAAATTTCAGAAATCTGTGATAAACTTCCCGTTTCTGAAGTAAAAAAAATTGTTGAAGAACTAAAAGCTGATTATTCTGATAGGGGGTTGAGAATTTCTGAAGTTGCAGAAGGCTACAGAATAGAAACTATACCGGAAGTTTCTGATTATTTAAAGAAACTTTTAAAGCCAAGAAAATTTAAATGGACAAAGGCTCTTCTTGAAACCCTTGCCATAATAGCTTATTTTCAGCCTATAACAAGAGCTGAAATTTCAGCCAAAAGAGGCGGAGTTGATGTAAGCAGTTCCTTAAAAATTCTCTTAGAAAACGATTTTATAGAAGTAGTTGGAAGAAAACCCGTTCCTGGAAGACCTGCACTTTATGGCACTACCAAATTTTTCTTAGAATATTTTGGATTAAAATCTTTAAATGATCTCCCACCTATTGAAGAGCTGAAAAATCTATCTGAATAAAAATGTCAATAAGACCTGAAGTTCTACAAGAGGCAGAAGTCATTAAATATGAAGGTGGCGAAATACCAGAGGTCTCTTTCTGGAACAGTTATTTTTACTTAACCGAAGCTCCTCCTAAGGGATTGGGGTTAAACCTTACACCCGAAGAAGTGCTTATCTTAAAAAAGGCAGTAATTGAAAGATATTTAGAAATTATCAAAAGAGACCTCTCACCGGAAAACATAGATAAACCTTTTTATAGAGGGGTGGGCCGAGCCATTATAAACCTAAAAAGGTTAAAAGCTTTTGCAAATAAAGAAAATTTGGAAAATGATTTTAAAGAAAGTTTAGAAAAAATTAAAAATTGGTTTAAAATTTTTAAAACTCAGAAACCAGATTTTCAAAAAAGGGAACAAGAAGAATTAGAAAAACTTTTAAGGAGTTTTTATGATAGGGATAATAGACTACTTAGCAGGTAATTTAACAAGTGTAGCAAGAGCTCTAAACTATTTGGGATATAGGTGCTTTATTTCTTCAGATATAAAAGAACTTAAAAAAGCGGAAAGAATTATTTTCCCAGGTGTTGGCGCTGCTAAAAGTGCAATAGAAAGCCTCAAAAAATTTGGACTGGATGAGTTTTTAAAAGAAGCTTTTTTTAAAGGAACTCCTATTATGGGTATCTGCTTAGGAACACAGATTATATTTGAATTTAGTGAGGAAGACGGTGGAACAAAAACCCTCGGGCTTCTTAAAGGAAAAGTAGTTAGATTTCCACAACCCCTTATATGGAATGGAGAAATACTAAAGGTCCCTCACATGGGATGGAATAAGGTAAACTGGATTAAGGAACATCCTGTATTTAGAGATCTTGATCCGGATTATGAATATTATTTTGTTCACAGTTATTTTGGAGTTCCTGAAGAAGATGTGGTTTGTGGGGTAACCCTTTATGGAATAAATTTTGTTTCAGCTATTGCTTATAAAAATCTGGTAGCAGTCCAATTTCATCCTGAAAAAAGTGGCAAACCAGGACTTCAAATTCTGAAACAATTTTGCGAGTGGAAACCATAAATATTATTTTTTTGAAACAGGGGCAAGAATTGTTATCATCTGTCTTCCTTCCATCTTTGGCGGATTTTCAATTTGAGCCTTATCTTTAACTGCCTCAAATATAGCCTGCAAAACTCTATCTGCCATTTCTGGATGAACAATTTCTCTTCCCTTAAATACAATCCTTATTTTGACTTTATTTTCATCTTCAAGAAACCTTAAAATGTGTTTTATCTTTACTTCGAGATCGTGTTTATCTGTTTTCGGGCTTAATTTTATTTCTTTAATTTCTACCTGTTTTTGTTTCTTTTTTGCTTCTTTTGCCTTTTTTGCCTCTTGGTATAAAAATTCTCCAAAGTCCATGATTTTACATACCGGAGGATTTGCAGCAGGTGCAACCTCTACAAGATCAAGTCCATAATCCTCTGCATATCTTAATGCTTCAGAAAGGGATACAATACCTATTTGCTTCCCATCTGGACCGATTAGTCTTACTTCTCTTGCTCTAATCTGCTCATTAACTCTGTACTTTCTTTTCAAATCTTTTTGCATTTATCACCCCCTCCTTATTATAATTTTTGGTCAGTTTTGATTGAATATCTTTAAAAATTCTGAAGATGAGCTTGAAACTAAGATGATTCATTTAAGAGATATTCTGGCTGATTTTCAAGTTTTATTTGGTTTATAAACTCTTCTATTTTTATATTGTTTATAACTTCGCCTTTTCTTGTTCTAACACTGATAACCTGATTTTGTTCTTCCTTATCTCCAAGGATAATCATATAAGGCACTTTTTCCTGTTGAGCCATTCTGATTTTATAATTAAGTTTTTCATTTCTAAAATCTTCCTCTACCCTGAATCCTTCCTTTCTTAAAATATCTATAACTTTTTCTCCATAGTTTATACTTCTATCAGTTATGGTTAAAACTTTAATCTGAACTGGTGCTATCCAGAAGGGGAAAGCACCTGCATAATTTTCAATTAAGACTCCTAAAAATCTCTCTAAGGAGCCTAGCAAAGCCCTATGAATCATAATTGGCCTATGAAATTTATTATCTTCTCCTATGTAAACAATGTCAAATCTTTCCGGAATATTGAAATCAACCTGAATAGTTGAGCACTGCCAGAATCTTCCGAGGACATCCTTAATTTTTAGATCAATTTTCGGACCATAAAAAACACCTTCTCCAGGATCTATCTCATATTCAAGCCCTTTATCCTCAAGTGCTTTTTTAAGCGCATATTCAGCTTTATCCCATATCTCAGGAGAACCTACAAACTTTTCAGGTCTTGTAGAAAGAAAAATTTTATACTCAGAAAAACCAAAAACTTTAAGAAAGTAAATTACCAAATCCAATACCTGAATAAGCTCTTCTTCAAGCTGATCTTCTCTGCAAAAAATATGAGCATCATCTTGAGTAAATCCTCTAACTCTTAAAAGCCCATGTAAAACACCACTTCTTTCAAAGCGATAAACAGTCCCAAGTTCGCAGTATCTTATAGGAAATTCTCTATAACTTCTTCTTTTTTGATTGTAAACATGAATATGAAAAGGGCAATTCATAGGTTTTAACTGATAGACCCTATTCTCAAGTTCCATGGGAGGAAACATATTTTCTGCATAAAAATCCAAATGTCCTGAGACCTTCCATAAATCTCTTAAAGCAATATGTGGAGTATATACTAATTGGTATCCCCTTTTTAAATGAACCTCTTTCCAAAAGTTTTCTATAATATTTCTTATAACCGCGCCCTTGGGAAGCCAGATTACAAGCCCTGGACCAATATCCTCTTCAATGGTAAATAATTCAAGCTCCTTTCCTAACTTTCTATGATCCCTTTTTTTAATCTCTTCAAGTCTTTCTAAATACTCTTTTAATTCTTCCTTTGAGAAAAAAGCTGTTCCATAGATTCTCCAAAGCATGGGGTTTTTCTCATCTCCCCTCCAATAAGCACCAGCAACAGAAAGAAGCTTAATTGCTTTTATCTGACCCGTTGAAAGAAGATGAGGTCCTTTACAGAGGTCTACAAAATTCTCTTGAGAATATATGGAAACTTTACCATCAGGCACCTCTTCAATAAGCTCAATTTTAAAATCCTCGTTAAGCTTCTTAAAAAGTTCTTTTGCTTCTTCCTTTGAAATATCTTTTCTCTCTAAAGAAAGATTCTTCTTTATTATCTCCTTTATTTTCTTTTCTATTTTTTCTAAATCTTCCTCGTTAAAAGGTCTCTTGTAGTATATATCGTAATAGAATCCCTCTTCTGTTGGAGGACCTATTCCGAGTTTTGCCTCTGGAAAAAGCTCTTTTACTGCTTGAGCAAGAACATGGGATGCTGTATGACGAAGAAAGACAAGAGCATCTTTATCAGAAGAAAAAATAGGCTGAAGTTCCAAAATTTCTGGAACATTTTCATTAAATATATAGTGCCAATCTATATATTCATCTTTATATTTAAATCCAACTGGTAATTTCTCTATAAGTTTTTTAATTTCGGGAATAAGACTTTTTAAAGATAAACCAGGAGTTAGTTGAAATTCTCCGATCCCTTTGATTTTTATTTTCAAAATTTAGCTTTTAACTCCTTAAAAATTAAGTTATGGTAGGCGCGGGCGGGATCGAACCGCCGACCTCTTGCATGTCAAGCAAGCGCTCTCCCACTGAGCTACGCGCCTTTCTTAGTTAAGAATTAACATAACAAATTTTAAAAGGATGTCAAGATAATGTATATATCCACATTAAAAATTTTCCCTTGACTTTTTAATTTGTTTTATATATAAACATTTGTTAGAGATTAATAAAAATTTAAAGGAAAGTTCTCTTTAGATCCAAGTCTTTATTTTAGATAAAAAGAAAACTTTCCTTTAATTAACCTAAACCAGGAGGATATTATGAAAGGCTTTAAAATTTTTTTGACATTTTTTATTTTACTTATTTTTTCTGCATGTTCATCTAAAGCCTCTGGACCAAACATGAAGGAAGGAAAATGGGAAATAAGTGTAAAAACTGAGATCAAAGGTGAAATGCCCTTTCAGATGCCTGTAAAAACTTATACTCAGTGTATCACTAAAGAAAAGGCTATACCCCAGAAGGTTGATCCAGAACAAAATTGTGAGATTACGAAATATGAAACAAAAGGAGATACAGTTTTCTGGGTGGTTGAATGTAAAACCTCTGAAGGTCTGGTTAAAAGTGAGGGAACGGTAACTTACAGAGGGACCACCTTTGACGGAGTAATAAAGATGGAACATCTGGGAACAGAAATTATCCAAAATATGCACGGAAGATGGATAGGGGAATGTAGATAGATAATCTTTTTAGTCAAATTTCTAAAGATTCATATATAACCACTATAAAAATTCCTTATTTACGCCTCTGAATCATTATAAATGGTGTATCTTTTAATAAGTTGTGATAAAATTAAAAATTTAATTTAAAGCTTTTCCAAAGGAGGAAATTTAATGGACTGGAAAGAGACTCTCAATCTTCCTAAAACCAATTTTCCTATGAAAGCTAATCTTACTCAAAGAGAACCTCAATTTTTAGAATTCTGGGAAAAAGAAAAGATATATGAAAAAATACTTAAAAAAAGAGAAAATGCACCTTTATACATTTTACACGACGGTCCTCCTTATGCTAATGGACATATTCATTTAGGAACAGCTTTAAATAAAATTCTCAAAGATATTATAGTTAAGAGTAAATCCATGGCAGGTTACAAAGTTCCTTTTGTTCCTGGATGGGATTGCCATGGATTACCTATAGAACTCAAAGTGGAACAAGAATTAAATGTTAAAAGGGGTGAGCTTCCTCCTCTTGTAATAAGAGAAGCCTGCAGAAAATATGCAGAAAAGTATATAAACATTCAGAGAGAAGAGTTTAAACGACTTGGGGTATTTGCCAAATGGGATACTCCTTATCTTACCATGGATTTTGCTTATGAAGCTACCATTGCAAGGGAATTTTTAAGATTTTTGGAAAGCGACCAGGTTTACCGTCGAAAAAAACCTGTTTTCTGGTGTCCCAACTGTGTTACTGCTCTTGCTGAAGCAGAAGTTGAATATGAGCCCCACAAATCTCCTTCTATATATGTGAAATTTCCTTTAACTGAAGATACCAAAAAATTTTTGGAAGATTCCCTTAATACTACATTTTCAAAACCTATTTCTATCCTTATCTGGACAACCACTCCCTGGACACTGCCTGCCAATCTTGCTCTGGCATTCAATCCAGAATTTGATTATTTCATAATTGAATGGGACGAAGAATTTTATATCGTAGCAGAAGGTAGAATTTCTGCTCTCTGTGCTGAATTAAATAAAGATTTGCCAAAAAGAATTGCAAAAGTTGACCCCAAAAAACTTGAAGGCAAAAAAGCTCATCATCCCTTTTACAAAAAAGAAAGCTTAATTGTTCTTGCTGATTTTGTAACCTTAGAAACTGGAACGGGTGTAGTTCATATAGCACCCGGACACGGAGAAGAAGACTATCAGGTAGGTCTAAAATACAATCTTGAAGTGTATGTTCCTGTAGATCAAGAAGGAAAATTTTTTCCTGATATTCCTTTAATAGGAGGATTAAACATATACAAAGCCAATGAAGTTATTTTAGATATTCTTAAAGAGAAGAAAAATTTACTTCATCAGGATGAGGTTGAACACAGCTATCCCCATTGCTGGAGATGTAAAAAACCAGTAATCTTTAGAGCAGAAGATCAGTGGTTTATTTCCATGTCTGCAAAGGGTTTAAGAGAAAAGGCGCTAAAAAGCCTTGATAAGGTTAAATTTATTCCTTCCTGGGGAAGAAATCGTCTCTATTCTATGCTTGAAAATAGACCAGACTGGTGCATATCACGCCAAAGAGTCTGGGGAGTTCCTATAACTGTTTTTAAATGTGAAAACTGCGGAGAAGTTCTCAAAGATTTCAAATATTATGAAAAAGTAATCAGTCTTTTTGAAAAAGAAGGCTGTGATCCCTGGTTTGTAAAAAAACCGGAAGAGCTTCTTCCTGAGGGAACAACCTGTCCCAAGTGCGGAAGTTCAGAGTTTGAAAAAGAAAAAGATATTCTTGATGTGTGGTTTGATTCAGGAGTATCTTTTGCAGGGGTTCTTGAAAAAAGAGAAGAATTGAAATTTCCTGCGGATTTGTATTTAGAAGGCTCTGATCAGCACAGGGGTTGGTTTCATAGCTCTCTTCTTTGTTCTGTTGGAACAAGGGAAGTCCCTCCTTATAAGAACATTTTGACCCATGGATTTGTGGTTGACGGACAGGGAAGAAAGATGTCAAAAAGTCTCGGAAATGTTATTCACCCTCAGGATTTAATTAAAGAATACGGAGCCGAAATCATAAGACTGTGGGTCTCTGCTGAAGACTATCGTGATGACATAAAAATATCAAAAGAAATTTTGGCTCGTTTAGTTGAATCTTACAGAAAAATAAGAAATACCTGTAGATTCCTTATAGGGAATCTATACGACTTTGATCCCGAAAAAGATTTAATACCTTTTGAAAAACTTCCAGATTTTGAAAAATATATTCTCTATAGATTGGGAAAACTAATTGAAAAAGTCAGAAAAGCCTATGAAAAATTTGACTTTCACATTGTTTATCACGAAATTCATAGATTTTGTGTGGTGGAACTTTCTTCACTAATTATAGATATTAACAGAGATTATCTTTACTGTGAATTGCCTGACAGTTTTAAAAGAAGGGCAACGCAGACAGTCTTTTATTACGCCCTTGATAGCATAGTAAAACTCATGGCTCCCATTCTTTCTTTCACAGCAGAAGATATCTGGCAAAATTTACCTTATAAAAAAGAGGAAATATCCGTATTTTTAGCAGATTTTCCATCTTATTCCTTTGAACTTGAAGAAAGCGAAGTTAAGAAATGGGAAAAATATTTAGAATTAAGAGAAGAAATCCTTAAAGGGTTAGAAATTGCAAGAAAGAATTATAAAATAATAAACACTTTCCTTGAAGCCGAAGTTTTTGTAAAAGCTCCTCCTGAATTAAAACCTTATTTGGAAAATTCTTCTTTCTGGGAATATTTTCTCATGGTTTCCAAATTTGAACTTGTGGAAGAGACAGAAAAATCAGAAGATGAAGTAATTTACCAATCAGAAGAAATTAAAGATTTAATCATACATATAAAATCCACTCAAAATAAGAAATGTGAAAGGTGCTGGCAGAGAAAACCTGAAGTGGGAAAGCTTGAGATACCTGAACTTTGTGAAAGATGTTTTGAGGTTATAAATTCCTTAAATAAATAAAATTTATGCGTTCATTCTGGTTAACAGCAGGTATAATTTTTCTCTTAGATAGGATTACCAAATACCTGATCCTTAAATCAGAATTTGAAAGAATAGAACTTTTGCCTATTCTGAATGTAATAAAAGTATGGAACAAAGGGGTAGCCTTTGGAATTTTCTCAAAAACTGGAGCTACAGGAAGCTTAATTCTAATTTTAATAACTTTTATAGTCTTGGGAGTCTCCTATATCTGGGCTAAAAGAATTTATTCCAAAAATAAAGAAGATAAAATTACCCTCATTTCTCTCGGGATGTTATTTGGAGGAGGGATGGGGAATCTTGCTGATAGAATATTATTTGGAAAAGTGCTTGATTTTATAGATCTTCATATAAAAACTATACATTGGCCAGCTTTTAATGTGGCTGATATAGCTATTACATTTTCTCTTTTTTTGTTGATTTATAAGAATTTAAAACACTGAAATGTATTATCTAACAGTAATAAAACATCCCAGATTATTAAACTTTCTCTTTCAGGCCCAGGCTTCTTATGCAGAAACCTTTATAAAGGATCTTCTCTCAAAAATACTAACAAAAGTTGATAAATACATTTACAGATTGAATCCAGAAAATATCATTTATTTAGATAAGGTTTTGGGGGATTTTAAAAACGAGTTTTTTTCTTTTCTAAAATCAGCACCGCCTCCTTTTTCTTTTATACTCACCAAAGCACAGGGAAAAAAATTTCCTAATATAGTTTTAAGGGCTGGAAAAATCTATTTAGAGGAAAATTTAAAAAACGAAATAAATTCAATACTTAAAGATAAAAAGACTTTTTACAAATTAGAGCCGTGGCAAACATTTTGGGAGCTGATTTTACCTTCTACAGTTGACCCCAAAATTGAATTATTTTATAAAGATCTTTTCTGGAGCGGAGAAAAAAAACCTTGTTTTTTTTGTAAAACCCCCTGGCATGAATCTTTAAACTGCCCTGCTCTTTCAGATGTGGAACCAAGAAGCACTTTTCAATCTGCATTAAATCTAACTTTTAGAGATCTTTCACAAATCTTATGGGACGGGATTGGTAAAGAAAATTTTTCTTACGAAAAACTTAAATATCTTTATATAAGAAACTTTTACCTATTTCCTGAATTCTTAAAAATAATTTTCTATAGATACGAAAACATAGAAACTTGGGGACACTTTAGACTTGATATGGAAGCACCTGTAAGAGGAGGAAATCTGGGGCTGGGATTGGAATATCTGATAAAAAGAAATCTGGAAAGTGCAAAAAAGGAGTTTTTAGAAGTAGGAGATGATTTTAGGGCAAGCATAGGTCTTGCTTTGATAAGTATTTTAAAAGATGATTCTAAAAATACTCTCTATTATATAGAAAAAGCCCTTTCCCAAGTTAAAACACCCTTTTTAAGTAGTTACCTTCTTTTTTTAAAGGGGTATTTTTACGAATATATAGGAGAGTCTGCCATTGCAGAAGAATTTTATAGAGATGCTCTGGAAAAAGATCTTACATGTTTTCCTGCTTTTTATTATTATAATTTAACTAAATACCAAAAGGGAACTTCTCTTTCGGAAATTTTAACTTATTTTAATCACCCCTATCTTCTCTACTGGGGCTATCTTGAACCAGTTTTTATAAAAGATCAACGAGAACTTGAAGAAATTTTATATGATAAGATAGCAGAAAAAAGAGAACTGGCTTCCCAAAGATTAAAAGATACGGAAGATCGTTATCACAAGGTAAAAATATTTCTTTCTGAATCAGAAATAAAAGAATATGAAGAAAGACTTACAAAAATAAGGGAAGATGTTTATAAAGGTGGATTAGGTCTTATTGAAAATGCCTATCAGAGAGCCTTAGAGATGGATTTAGAACTTCAGGGCTACATTTATAGACTTGTTAAAAACCTTAAAAATGAATTTGAAAAAATAAAAACAATCTATAAAAATATTGTTTCTTTCTGGAAAAAATATCCCTATAAGTATGAAGCTCCAAATTTTGGAAAAGAACTAAAAGAACTTTTTGAATTAATACAAAAAATTGATTATAAGTTAAAAAGAAAAGATCCATCAGATGCTTTGACCTCTCTCATTTCTGAAATAGAATCATGCAAAAAACTGACAGAAAGATTAAATGTTATTAAAAATGATTTGGTTAAAAAGTGGATCTTTAGAATAAAACTTGCCAATTTTTTAAAAACTTTTTCTATCTATGAATTTTTAATTGTATCTCTATATATAATCTTTCCCTATTTGCCCATTTCTGAAAACATTAAAAGTTTTTTTAATCTTTTTTCTTTTCTCTTTATTTCTTTTGTTTTGCTTATAATCTCTTTACTTACTTCATATTTTAAAGATTATGAACTGGAATGATTTATTTATCTGGGCTAAAGCCGATAAAATACCCTATGAAATATATGTATTCAAATCACCTGTAAAAATCTTAACATTGAACTATCCTGAAAAATTGTCTGAATTTTTTAACTCTATTGAAGGTGAACTAAAAAAGGGGCTCTATGCCTGTGGTTTTTTAAGCTATGAGCTTGGCTATCTTTTTGAAGAAAAACTTAAATCACTGGTAAGAAAAAGTAAGTTCCCCCTTGCGTATTTTGGATTCTATAAAACCTTTAAAAAAATTTCTATAACTCCTGAATTTGATGAAAACGAGTATGAAGACTTAAAAAGGGGTTTTAAAAATTTTTGCATCGGCATAGATAAAAAAGAATACATCGAAGCTATAGAAAAAATTAAAAATTACATCGCAGAAGGTGATGTTTATCAAATAAATTTTACTTTTAAGCTCAATTTTGAGTTTAGAGGTTCATTGGAAAGGCTTTTTTATATGCTTCTTTTTTCTCAAAGGTGTAAATTCGGCTGTTTTGCAAAAGCAGGAAATTACTACATTTTATCACTTTCCCCTGAGCTCTTTTTAGAAAAAAAAGGAAGAATCTTAAAAAGCTCTCCAATGAAAGGCACTCTGAAACGGGGTGTCTCAAGAAGAGAAGATTTAGAGTTTAGAAAAAAACTCAAAAACAGCATCAAAAACCAAGCTGAAAATATCATGATTGTTGACCTTTTAAGAAACGATATAGGAAGGGTTTGTGAAAATGGAAGTGTATATGTGTCTGATCTTTTTAAAATAGAAACCTATCCTACCCTTCACCAGATGATTTCAACTATAAAAGGAGTTACTAAAAATGATAGTCTCTACGAAATATTCAAAGCTCTTTTTCCCTGCGGTTCTATCACCGGTGCGCCTAAAATAAGAGCTATGGAAATAATAAGGGAATTGGAAAAAGAGCCAAGAGGAGTTTACACCGGAGCCATTGGACTCATAAAACCTAATAGAGACTTCTTATTTAATGTAGCCATAAGAACCTTAACCTTTGAAAAGAAGGATTCCTTTTTCGTGGGAGAAGCTGGAGTAGGAGGAGGTATAGTATGGGATAGCATTCCCGAAGATGAATTTGAAGAAGGACTTCTCAAAGCAAAGTTTTTTATATCTCCCCTTCCTTATTTTAAACTAATAGAAACTTTTTATTTTGATACGAATAAAAGCAATCCTTTATTTCCCCTTCATTATAAAAGAATTAAAAGCTCTGCTCTTTATTTTAAGTTTAAAATTCCCTACTGGCTAAAAAATTATGAGGGGTTTAAAAATTTTATAAAAATAAAAGCTTCTGATTTAAAATCCAAGGTTTATAAAGCTAGACTAATACTTTATCCTGATGGAAAAGCTGAAATAAATTTTTTAGATTATCAACCCTGGAGAAAAAACTTAAAGGTTGGGCTTGTGAAAAGGGATTTTGACCTTGGAATTTTATTTTATCATAAAACTTCTTTTAGATCTCCCTATGAATTTTGGCAGAATAAGGCAAAAGAGCTTGGTCTTGATGAAATTATCTTTTATGATGAAAAGAAATTTCTTCTTGAGGGATGTATATCCAATGTATTTATTGATTTAGGTGAGGGCTTAATCACACCTCCTTTAGAATTAAAGCTCTTAAACGGGATTTTTAGACAGTTTTTAATTCTAAGAAAAAAAGTAAAAGAAGAACCAATCAAAGTAGAAGATTTAAAACATGTTAAAGAATTTTATATTGGTAATGCGGTTCGCGGACTTGGTAAAGTTTCAGAATGGGTTATATTATAGAAAACTTTGTTTGTGGAGGTAAGGTAAATGGGAGAAAAAACCTACAAAATTGCTGTTATTCCTGGTGATGGAACAGGTCCAGAGGTTATAAGAGAAGGAGTAAAGGTTTTAGAAGCTGTTAGCAGAAGATTTAACATAAAATTTGATTTTACTTATTTTGACTGGGGTGGAGAAAGATATTTAAGAACAGGAGAAACAATCCCTGAAGGAGGTATAGAGGAGTTAAAAAAACATGATGCTATTTATCTTGGAGCAATAGGGCATCCTGATGTAAAGCCCGGAATTTTGGAAAAAGAAATCCTTTTGAGAATCCGCTTTGAACTTGACCAATACATAAACTTAAGACCAGTTAAACTTTATCCAGGAGTGTGGACACCTATTAAGGATAAAGGACCAGAAGATATAGATTTTGTAGTGGTAAGAGAAAATACAGAAGGACTTTATGCAGGCGGCGGAGGATTTTTAAGAAAAGGAACTCCTTATGAAGTTGCTATTCAGGAATCCATTAACACTCGTTACGGAGTTGAAAGGTGTATTCGCTTTGCCTTTGAATATTGCAGAAAGAGAAATAAAAAGAAAAAGGTAACCCTTGTTGGAAAAACCAATGTTTTAACCTATGCCTGGGATCTCTGGTATAGGGTATTTCATGAGGTCGGAGAGGAATATCCTGATATAGAAAAAGATTATGCCCATGTTGATGCTACATGCATGTGGTTTGTAAAAAATCCTGAGTGGTTTGATGTAATAGTTACCGATAACATGTTTGGAGACATTATTACTGACCTTGGAGCTATGATACAAGGTGGTATGGGAATTGCAGCAGGTGGAAATATAAATCCTAATGGAGTTTCCATGTTTGAACCCATTGGAGGATCTGCTCCCAAATATACGGGAAAAAATGTTATTAATCCCCTTGCTGCAATTTGTGCGGGAATGATGATGCTTGAATGGCTTGGAGAAGAAGAAGCAGCAAACGCAATAGAAAATGCTGTAATAAAAGTGTGCAGAGATCATCTCAAAAGTCTTTCAGCTGGTAAAATGGGATATACAACAACCGAAGTGGGAGATCTTGTTGCTAAATATGCAGAGGAGGGGGTGGAGTTATAACTTAAGTGGTAGAAATCAATTTAGAAGAAATTCCAAGATCTCCCGGTGTTTACTTATTTAAAAGTAGAAAAGGTGAGGTTCTTTATGTAGGAAAAGCCAAAGATTTAAGATCAAGGCTTTCCTATTATACCAAAAATTCTTTTCTTTCCCCAAAAATTTATCGTCTTCTTGAGCTCTCAGAAAAAGTTGAATACTTTTTAACCAAAAATGAAAAAGAGGCCCTTCTTTTAGAAGCAAACCTCATAAAAAAGTATCGTCCTAAATATAATGTGCTTTTAAAGGATGACAAAAATTATCCTCTTCTAAGAATTCCCCTTGAAGAAAAGTATCCTCGTTTGCAGATTGTTAGAAGAAGGAAAATAGGGGATCGGGCTCTTTATTTTGGCCCCTTTACTTCGGCAAGAGGTTTGAGAGAAATTCTAAAACTTCTCTCTAAGACCTTTCCCTTAAGAAAATGTAGTCTTGCAGAAATGAGAAGAAGAAAAACCCCCTGTATTTATTACCAGATTAAAAAATGTCTTGCCCCCTGTGTTTATCCTGTTTCTGAAAAAGAATATCAAAAACTCGTTAACGGTGTTATAGAATTTTTCCAAGGGAGAGGGAAGGAATTAATTAAAAAACTGGAAGAAGAAATGTGGAAGCTTTCTGAGAATTTGGAATTTGAAAGAGCTGCTTTTTTGAGAGATAGAATTGAGGATTTAAAAAAAATACTGGAAACTCAGTCTGTAGTTCTAGACACACCTATAGATTTAGATCTCTGGGAATATAGAAAGGAAAGTAATTACGAATATTTTATCGTTCTTTTTGTAAGATACGGACATCTTTATGGGTTTCAAACATTTCAGATAAAAAATCCCTTGGGTGAAAATTCCGGATTGAGGGATGTAATTTTACAATTCTATATAGACGGAAAGATCATTCCCGATAAGATATTTTTACCGGAAAAACCAGAAGAAAAGAAAGAACTCGAAGAGATTTTAAGTGATATTGCAGGAAAAAAAATAAAACTCTTAGAAGATTCTGAAAACGCACAAATAAATATTTTAAGGGACCTTGCTTTAAAAAATTTAGAAAACTTCATCCTCTCAGAAAAAAGAAGAGAAAAACCATGGTATGCTGGACTTTCAGAAGAATTGGTAGAAGTTCTAAGACTCTCTTATGAACCGAGATGGATTGAGGCAATAGATCTTTCTCAGTTTTACGGAACTGCAAGAGTGGGTGCACTTGTTTGCTTTTTTGAAGGGGAACCTGAAAAATCTCGCTACAGGCACTACCATATAAAAAGCGAAGCAAAAGATGATTATGCCATGCTTTATGAGGTTCTTTACAGAAGATTAAAAAGAGGTTTAGAAGAAAACAATTTACCTGATCTTATTCTTATAGATGGTGGAAAGGGACATTTAGAAACAGCCTTAAGAACAGCAGAGGACCTTGAAATAAGAGATGAAGTTGAATTCAGAGCCATAGCAAAAAATGAAAAAAGACAGCCTGAAAAACTTTATATTCCGGGAAGAAAAAATCCTTTATTTTTGCCGAAATATAAAGAGGTTTATCACTTCATCGGAAGAGTTATGAGTGAAGCTCACAGATTTGCCAAAACCTTTGCAGAAAAAACAAAAGAAAAAGAAACTTTGGAAAGTATTTTAGATAAAATAAAAGGTATCGGTCCGAAGAGAAAAGAGGTGTTATTAAAAAATTTTAAAAGCCTGGAAGAAATTTTAAATGCTCCTTTAGAAAAACTTACTACTCTTCCTTACTTCAATCTAAAAATAGCAAAAGCTCTAAAAAAAGAACTTCAAAATAGTAACATTTAAACTTAAGTAAACCTTAAGATCTCTCAATGCTCAACTCTGAGAAAGTCATGAAATTTCTTTTACAAAAGACTTTTATCATTTATTTTCTTAGGTCTTTTTCTATAATTTCCGCTATTTTTTTCCCACTCATTAGCATCCCACCAAAAATGGGACCCATTCTTGGGAGTCCAAAGACCTCACATACAGCTATACCTGTTACATAAAGCCCTTCCGCAACTTTTCCTGTATACTCCACTACCACTTTTTCAGAAACCTCACTCCAATTGGATTTTTCACCTCTTATAGCTATGTTAAGCTCAGGATTTTTCTCGGCTGCAATCTGAACAATTTCTGCTCCGTGTCCAGAAGCATCAACAAGGGCTTTTGACTGAGTATAGAGCGGATCTACATGAAGAGCTGATAACTCAACAGCTGTCCATTTCCATAAAACTCCTGTAACCCTTGGTGGATTATCCCTTACT
Source organism: Thermodesulfobacterium sp. (assembly GCA_036781525.1). Classification (GTDB taxonomy): domain Bacteria; phylum Desulfobacterota; class Thermodesulfobacteria; order Thermodesulfobacteriales; family Thermodesulfobacteriaceae; genus Thermodesulfobacterium. Next base: position 17,624 of record DAIQAS010000007.1, read on the forward strand.
ATTACATCCTCTACATGGACTCCAAGAAAAATTTTTGCTCCTGCATCAAGTGCACCTGCCGCAAGTTTTGCAATAAGCTCTGCTGGATCAAGGGTGTATAAATCTTTTTCTGCCTTTTTATATCTTATTTTAAAATCTTCTAAAATAGGAATAGCTTCCTCTTGGACAACAATTTTGGGAATCATATTTCCCCCGCCTCCGATACCCCCTCCGAAGGAAAGCCTCTTTTCATACACAAGAACCTTAAATCCCTTTTCTGCTAAATATCTTGCCGAGGTAAGTCCAGAAGGACCTGCCCCTACAATCAAAACATCCACATCACTATACTCATAAAGATCTTCCATCCCAAACTTAACTATAGCCTTCTGAATCTCAAGTTCCATAAAACCCTCCTAAGAAAAATTTAATATTAACTAAATTAATTAATAAATCTTTTTTTAAAAGCCTAAGTGAAATTTTTAACTTTTTTGTAATTTTACCAAAAAACTGTATAATTTAAACTTTAAGTATGGAAAGAAAACCCATTGGACAGCTTCTTAAGGAAAAGGGATTCATAACTGAAGATTACATCCAGTTTGCTCTTCTTGAGCAAAGAGCTACAGGAGAGAAGCTTGGAGAGGTTTTGGTAAGAGCTGGACTGGTTACCGATTTAGAAATTGCTATGGTTCTTTCTGAACAGAGTGGCTATCCCTTTTTAGATCTTTCTCAAATTTTACCCTCCCGGCAGGCTCTAAATAGGATTCCTTTAGAATTTGCTAAAAAACATGGAGTTTTACCTCTAAGAATTTTATCTGATGGCATCCTTGAAGTTGCAATATCAGACCCTTTCAATACTCAATTAAAAGATGCCATATCAAGAGTATCGGGTTTAAAAGTATCACCTGTTGTTTCTTCTCCGGTTCAGATTAAAAAATCTCTGGAAAAATTCTATTACTTTTTGGAAAACCCCGTAGAAGAACAGCTTTTAAGTCTTATAGAAAGATTAAGACTAAATCCTCAGGCAGATTTTGATGCTGAAGAGGCTTTGGAGAATCTTCTTATCTTAGCCATTTCAAAGAGAGCAACCGATTTACATATAACTCCCACCAGTGTTACTGTGCAGATCCATTTAAGAATCGATGGAGTTTTGGAACCTGTCTTGGTTTTCCCGAAAGTTTTTTATAAAAGGCTTATAAATGTTATAAAAGTTAGGGGAAATATGGATATTGCGGAATCAAGACTGCCACAGGATGGAAGAATGAGTTTTTCCTTCTTGGGGGAAGCTTTTGATCTTAGAATCTCCACGGTAAGAACCCCTCATGGAGAAAATGTAGTATTAAGGTTTTTACCCGTAGGTGCACATGTTCAGCACCTCTCTTACCTTGGCTTTTCCAAAGAACAGATAGACCTTCTTAATCAGATAATGAATTCTCCTTATGGAATGGTTTTAATAACTGGTCCCACAGGATCTGGTAAAACAACTACATTGTTTTCCTGTCTTAGAACCCTAAATCTTCTTGAAAAGAATGTCCTAACTGCAGAAGATCCCATAGAATATAATCTACCTTTAATAAGACAAACCCAAGTTAATGAAGAAATCGGTTACACCTTTGCTAAAGCAATAAGGCATTTTCTTCGTCAGGACCCAGATATTATTATGGTAGGAGAAGTAAGAGATGAAGAAACTGCACAAATGGCTGTAAGAGCTGCTTTGACAGGTCATTTATTTCTTTCAACCTTACATACAAATGATGCCCTTTCTGCTATTTTTAGGTTAAAAGACCTGAATATTTCTCCTGATATGCTATCCTCTTCTTTAGTAGGAGTTTTAGCACAAAGATTGGTAAGAAAAATCTGTCCCTATTGTAAAGAGGAATATCAACCAGATAAGAGACTTCTTGAATATTATGGTCTTCCAGAAAATAATACTTATTATCGTGGAAGGGGTTGTGAAAACTGTAGATTTAAGGGCTATCTTGGCAGAACTGTAGTTGCAGAAATTATTTTTATAGATGAGGATTTTACAAGAACTATAGCAAAAGATTCTACTCTTTCCGAACTTCTGGAACTTGCAAGGAATAAAAATATAAAATTTCTAAGAGACGATGCCAAGAGGAAAGTTTTAGAAGGAATAACAACTGTAGAAGAAATTAAAAGAGTGGTTGGATAATGCCAACCTATAAATATCAGGCTATTACAAGAGAGGGAACCATAGTAAAGGGAGAAATAGAAGCCTCTCATTTAGATGAATTTTTCCAGGCACTTTATCAAGAAGGACTCATACCTTTAAAGTATAGAACCAAAATCTCTTTTATTGAAGACTATTTTAAAAAGATAAAAAGAAAAGAACTTGCTGAGTTTTTGCATAATTTGGCTTTTTTAATTTCAGCCGGGGTTCCTTTAATCTCGGCTCTTCAAGACTTGAGAGACAGCTTAGCTAATCCTTTACTTAAAAGAAAGGTTCAATTTATTCTTTCTGAAGTCTTAAAAGGAAATCCCCTTTCAGAAGCTTTTAAAGCCGCAAATATTTTCCCTCCTATTGTGATATCTCTCACCAAAATAGGAGAAGAAACAGGAAGGCTCGATAATACGTTGGAAGAGGCATCCAAACACATTTACCGAGTGGATGAAATCATATCCCAAACCAAAAGAGCCATGATATATCCTCTGTTTGTAATTTTTTCCATCTCTGGAGCTTTTCTCTTCTGGCTTATCTATGTCTTGCCGAAAATATTAGAAGTTTTTAAACAAATGCAAATAAAACTTCCACTTCCCACAATTATCCTTATGAAGGTTGTAAATTTCCTTCAAAATCACTATATTATCTTGTTTACCCTTATTATATCTATAATTCTTTGCTTTATAATACTTTACAAACATCCCAAAACTCAAGACAAAGTAGAGAGAGTGCTATTAAAACTTCCTTTCATAGGATTTGTTAAAAGATCAGGCTTTATGGCTTTCTTTTTTGAATATTTTTCTCTACTTTTAGAAGCTGGAGTAGATATTTTAAGAAGTTTTGACATCATGTATGAATCGGTGAATACCCAGCTTTACAAAAAAATAGTAAAGAAAATGAAAGAAAAGGTTATGGCTGGTTTTACTTTAAGTGAGGGGCTGGGGGAAGAAAAAATTTTTAGACCCTTTGATATAAGACTTGTAAATATAGGAGAGCAAACCGGTAGATTACCTGAACAAATGAAAATGCTTGCGAATCATTATTTTAATGAAGTCCAGAATCTAATACAAACTCTGAGTAAAGTGCTTGAACCTGCTATAATTGTTATAGCTGGTATTCTATTTTTAATAATAATTATTGCTTTAATTGGTCCTGTGTATGAGCTTATTTCTCAGATAGGAAGATTAGGTTGATAAAATTACTCATTGCCTTTGGATTATTATTTTTTGGATACTACACACTTTTTACTTTAAACACAGATTTGCCCTATGAAGAAGTTGTGATAAAAGTTAGGACTGGACAGGTTTCCATACTTATAGGAAGTTTTTTACTGGTATATTATCTTTATAAAAGGTTATAGAGTTATGGAAATACTTTATAAACCTGAGGAGAAAGAACTTTTTGATTACCTTAATTTTTTCGGACTAAAAGAAGTGCCCTTCTCTCTAACTCCTGATCCTGAATATTTTTTTCCTGCTTCATCTCATATTAAGGTAATGGAAGTTTTTAAATACGGTTTCATAAGGAAAGAAAGTTTTATGATTCTTACAGGAGCTCCGGGTCTGGGAAAAACTCTACTCTTAAATCTCATTTTAAAAAATCTCCCTGAAGACTATGTAAAAATCTTTCTTTTAACTCCCACCTTGTCTCCCTATGAACTAATAATAAGTATTTCCCAAAAATTGAATATAATTTCTCTGGAAAATAACACACCCTCTAAAGAGGCTCTTTTAAATTTACTTCAAAGCTATTTAGAAAACTTAAAAAAAGAAAAAAAGACACTTTTAATAGTCATAGATGAAGCGCAGAACTTACCTGTGGAAACACTTGAAGAATTAAGGCTTTTAAGTAATTTTGAAACAGAAAAAGAAAAATTAATTCAGTTCTTCTTAGCAGGACAACCTTTATTAAAGGAAAAACTAAAAAGTCCAGAACTTCATCAATTAGCTCAAAGAATTTCTATATGGGAAGACTTAACACCTTTTGATAAAGATGAAATAGGAGAGTATGTTAAATTTCGGTTGGCCAAAGCCGGACATCCGATTATAACTTTTGAAAGGGGATTTGAAAACCTTTTATATAAATATACCCAAGGAATTCCAAGATTGATAAATAAACTTATGGACAGAACCCTTCTCATCGCTTATTCAGAAAAGTCGAAAAAAATTTATAAAAAATTTATAAAGCTTGCTAAAAAATCTTTTCCAGATGGGGTTTTCCCTGTAAAATCAAGATTTAATTTTTTAAAAATTTTTAAAGGATAAATATGGCAAACCTCTGGATTATAAAACCTTTAAACGAAGACATTTATAGAGGTTTTAGATTTGGCAAAAATTTACAAAACTTTGAATTCTTCCCAGAAATAGAAATTTCTCAACTTAAAAATCAACCTGTTTATCTTGTATTGGAACCCATGCTTTTTTTTCTGGAAAATGTGGAAATCCCAGGAAAGATCCCTGAATTTATAAGAGTGCAAGCTGAAAATCGAGTCAAAGAGAGTGGACTTTTTACCACAGCTCCTAAGGTTGTTTATAAAGTAGTAGAAACTGGTGAAAGAATTTCTAAAGTTTTTGTTTTTGCTGTAGAAGAAAAAAATATCAAACCTCATACAGAAAAATTAAAAAATGCAGGAGCAAAAATTAAACTTATCACTCATTCTTTACTTTCCGTTTTTAACCTCGTAAAAGAGAAAATCAAGTCTCAAAACCTTCCCACTCCCCTTTTATTAGTCAAATTTGATACTTCCGGTATCTGGTATCTTGTAGTTTCAGAAAAAGCACCGCTTTACGCAAAATTCTCTTCTATAGACGAATTTATAGGTTTTTCCTTAGATAGATTTTCAGAAGATCTTTTACTTATAAAAGATTATCTATCTAGATTTTTAAGAACCGAGATAAAAGGATTGGTTCTATTGGGAAAGGAAAGAAATAAAATTCAACCAGAAGCTATTCAAACATTAAATATCCCTCTTATCGAAATTCAAACTTTTGAAAAATCAGAATTTTACGATTATCCAGAATTATTGGGAGCGATATCCTTAGATGAGGACTTTAACTTTCTTTCACCAGAAGAAAAGTTATTTTTGAAACAGCTAAACCTAACAAAAAAGGTTCTTCCTTTTGTAGCGGGTTTAATAGCGGTTAATTTTTTTCTGGGAGGAATTTTTTACAAAATGAATCTAAACTTAGAGAAAGAAATAGAAAAGGAGCTAATCTCTATAAGAAAAATTATTGAAGAAGTCTCATCTAAGCTCCCAGAAGAATCTCTACAAAAAATTCAGAGTTATATTAACCTTGAAAAAGAAAGAGTTTCTACTTTGAGAATTGATGAACTTTTAATCTGGCTTTCTCAAAACTGGGATGATACTTTTGTTTTAGAAGATTTAAAAATTGAGGGAAGTGGGAACAATACCTATAAAGTTGTACTTGATATTGAAATCACTGGAGATTTTTCTCATTCTCAAAAAGAAGCTGATAAATTAATTAGGAAGCTTTCTCAATATTTTAAAATTGAAAAAAGCAATTTAAATTTTGTTGAAAAAGAAAAAAAAGCCGAATTAAATTTAGAATTTAAAATGCCAAAATGAGAGACCTAATTCAACTTTACAAAAAAAGCCTTATTTTATGGTATCTTGCTTCTGTTTTTCTTTTTATATCAGTTTTTTTTAGTTCTTCTCAAATAATCAAATTTTTACATCAGGCGCAAAATCTTCAGACTTTAAAAACACATAAAACCTATCTTCTAAGTCAACTGGGCAATCTAAATTTCTGGATTTCTCAAATTGATTTAACAAAAATAAGCGAACCCCAGCCAACACCTGTAAGTGGAAGTTTTGAGATAAATTCCATTTCAGAAATTTTACCTCATCTCTCTTATCTTTACTCTGAAAAAGGAACTATTTTCAGGATTAAATCCTTTAATGCTCTACCCTGTCAGAAAGAGGAAAATTCTACTTTTAATAGCACCTGCTTTTTCAAAATTGAATTTTCAGGAGAAAAAATTAAATACTATGAATAGGCTGTTATGAAAAAGGAACATTACATTTATCTTATTTTTTGGGGACCACTGCTTTTTTTGAGTCTCATTTTAATCTTTTCTATCTCTACTTATAAAAAATCTTTAAAACCGCTTCCTGAAATAGGTTTTTCTTCTAATTATATGGAAATGCTAAACCAGCTCAATTCTTTAAAATTTTTAAAACCTATAAACTTTGTAGCAAGCTACAATCTTATAAAAGACCCTTTTCATTTGCCGATGAAAAAATCCCTTACTTTATCTCCTGTTTTTCCTACTAAAATTATAAGACTAAACATGATTTATATAGAAAATAATAAAAAAATTTGTATAATAAACAACAAAAGATTTAAAGAGGGAGATTATATAGAGAAAGGTATAAAGCTACTAAAAATAGGAGATTATTATGCAGACTTGCAAATTAAAAATCAGGTTAAAAGGCTTTTTATTGGACAATCTTTCAGCCTTTAGTCTTTTCTTTTTAGTTTTAATATTTTTCTCCAGTTGTGCTACCAAAGATCTCCCTCCTGAAAAGGAAGCCTCTGAATTTTTAAAAAAAGCCTATGAAAACGGCAATTTAACAACCTCATCCCCTGTTACCAAACCAGAGGAAAAAAAATTAGAACCTATTTTTAAAGAAGTTATCCCTCTTGAAACCAAAAAACTTACCCTTTCTTTTAGAGATGAGTCCTTTGACAATGTGCTTTATTTTCTTGCTAAAGAAGCGGGATTAAACCTTGTAATTTATCCAGAAGTTTATACCCTTCTTCCTGAAGAAGCAAAAAAAATAAGTCTTCAGTTTAAGAATCAATCTTTAAAAAACATCCTTGAATCTATTTTAGATACGCTTAATCTTACCTATCAAATTAAAAAGGGAGTTCTTTATATTTCTCCTTTTGAAGAAAAGACCTTTTCCTTGGGATTTCTACATGTTGTGCAAGGCAGCAAATTTAAGCTCGGAGGGGATGTTCTCGGTGGTGAGGAAATGATGATGGGAGGTTATGGAGGGGGTGCTGGAACTACAGGAGCTCCGACCATTATTTACACTCCATTAAAGGGAAAATACGAAATTGAAGGAGAATTAGAAAAAAAACAGGTTGACATTTACACACAAATAGAGGAGTCAATTAAGGCTTTATTAAGTGATAAAGGAGTTTATACTCTTAATAAGCTTACCGGAATCCTTTATGTTAAAGACAGACCAAATAATATAAAAATGGTTGCCAGCCTAATTCAAGATTTAAAATCCCGCTATGAAAAACAGATTGTTATAGAGGCAAAAATTGTGGAAGTAGCTTTAAATAAAGAGCACGATATGGGAATAGACTGGATGGAAATTGCTAACTATAACTTGGAAAACAGAATAAGACTTGATGAATTGACCTCTGTATTTACAACCAGAGAAAACGAGCCCGCCATAGCCCTCACCATTACAGGAACTCCTGATATTAGTTTAATTTTAAATCTTTTAAAACAGTACGGAACTCTTAATCTTCTTTCCAATCCCCGCTTAAGAGTTCTTCACGGTCAACCGGCTTTGATAAGTGTGGGACGCTCTGTTGAATTTGTAAAGGAAATAACCAGAGAACTTGTTACCGCTGAACAGGTTGCTCAAGTTCAAATCAGTGTTACAACCTCTTCCATATTTGACGGAGTTCTTTTAGGAGTTACTCCCTATATTACTGAAGATGACCAGATTCTTCTTCATGTAGTTCCTATAAAAAGTGATATAGTGGCTCTAAAAAGAGAAGATATCGGGCAAGACACCTCTGTAACCCTTCCCGAAGTTAATTTAAGAGAAGCTACATCTATAATAAAAGTTTCCCCAGGTGATATTGTGGTGCTCGGAGGACTTGTGCTTGAAAAGAAAAGCACAACCGAAAGAAAAATCTCTGGATTGGGAGACATTCCTGTGCTTGGTAATTTATTCAGAAGAGAACAGAAAAGTTCTCAAAAAACTGAACTTGTTATCATCATAAAAGTTAACATGGTATAAAAACTTATATGGCTAAACTCTATGAAGTTTTACAAAAATTAAAAACATCTCCTGATAAAAAAAGAAAAAGAAAAAGAAAACTTTCTCTAAGAACCTATCTTCTTTTTTCTCTCATTGTAGTTCTCATTTTCTCTGGAATAATTTTAAGTCTTTTGATGAATAACATAAAAAGGGAAGTAAAAATTGCTACACCCAAAACGCAGGTTCAAACACAATTTCAGGAAGAAAAAACGATAAGTCAACAAAACTCTCTGGAAAATAAAGAAATCTCCTCTAACAAAAATTCAGAACAAGAAAAATTAATAGAAACTCAATCAGAAAAAAAGACTAAAGATGCGAACGAACCTATTAGAAAAATGGTTAACTCCGAGTTTATAAAAGAAGAAAAAGCCAGAGCTTCTGTGAAATCTTTTAACATTTCAAAGCTTCCTGAAAGAATAGAAGAACCTCTACCTCAGGAGGGTTTTTTTCTTAATAAAAAAGACCTCTTAAATAACTTACTCTTTCTGGCAGAAGAAGAAAGAAAAAAAGGAAACTGCAGAAGCGCTGTTTTTTATTATCAAAACTATTTAAAAGAAATAGAAGATCCTCTGGTAATGAATAATTACGGAGCTTGTTTGATAGAAATAGGAAATTTGGATTACGCCATAAATGTCTTAAATAAGGCTCTTTCTTTAAAATCTGATCCGGAAATTGAGTACAATTTGATAGTAGCTTATTTTAAAAAGGGAGATAAAGAAAAGGCTTGCAGAAAGTTAAAAAATTTAAATGCTAATCCTTTTTTAGATGAGAAAATTAAAAGTCTCAAACCTCTTTGTAAATAACTTCAATAATCAACTACATAACAGTTACTCCCTTGTCTTTGAATCTGAACTTGACAGTCTTTATCAGAATCATAGGAAGCCAGATCAGAATAGGTAAAATTACCGCAAAAATTATTACAATTTGCCCCTCCATAGGTTTCTAAATAATCAGCTTGAGCAAGATTAACAGAATTTCCTGATAAACATCCCCCTCCACTTTTTCTGTAAGAATTTACATTGTTATCCAAAAAAACAGTTAGAGAAGAAGAACAATATCCTGTAGCACTTGCATAATTACATCTCTGTTGTTGAAGCTCAAAAAGGGAAACATATTCAACTATGTCATCGTATTCCTCAGGTCTTGTAAAATCGTAAGGAAAGTCATCTATATTATTTTGCCCCTGATGATAAATCACCAAATCTGTTTGAATATTAAAATTAAGTCCTCCACTTACTACCATAAAAGCGATATTTTGTTTAGTATTTCCTTTATCTATTATAGAAAATGTTGTAGTTTGAATATTACAAAGATCTATTGTACAATTACAAACCTGAGGTGAACTACTAATTAACTCTTGTGGAACCCTAAAAAGGAGAGCTCTTCCTTGGGCATCAAATCCACTAACTCCAATTATATTAGTAAAATTGTCAGCATAATAGGGGTTATATTCAGTAATAGGTCTCAAGTAGGGTAAACAACCACATCTTATGGCATAGCCTTTAAGAGCGGAGGCTGCTTTTTTTACTGCCTCTTTACTTTCAGTATATTTTGTCCTTTTGGTAAGAGTTCCTATTAAAGTCGCACCGAATCCAACAAGAAGTCCGATTAAAACAAGAATAATAGCAAACTCAACAAGAGTAAAGGCTTTTTTTTTAGAAAATTTTTTCATAAATAAACTTTAAAAATTCATCCATATATCTAAATACCCAGAATTAGGATAGTTATCACCATTACACCCAGTTCCTGAATATCTTGCTATTGAACCCGTGGTACATTTACCATCATCCATTGCTTTATCAATAGATTCTGCTGCCTGTGCTTCCATATTTCTCAAAGCTATCCACAAACCTGAACGGGTTTGACCGCCCACAGTATAAGTTCCTGTAAACATCTCAATACGACCACCAAAAATATGCTTAGGAACCACTGTATTAGGATTAGTATCGGCAGGATCACCACTAATTATATTAGCATACCTTAAATGCTGCCAAATATAACAAGATTCTTCACCTCCAGTACAATATCCACCTTCTACTAATCCATCACCATCTCCAATACTTGCACCAGTCCATCTATTTGATGCAACAGGATCATCACCAGGATAGTATCCATACCTGTCATAATATGTATAAAAAGCTGCTATCATTTCTTTTATCTGATTCTGAACCCTTTTAATTTTTGCATTATAAATCAACTCCTGCCCCTTTAAAACAGCCCCTAAAATTATTCCGATAATTACCAGAACAATTGCTAATTCAACTAAAGTAAAACCTTTTTTTCTCATTTTTTTTCTCCTCCCCAAATATAGTTTTATTCAATTATTTATTTCGGCTAAAAAGAGCTATTTCTTTAATTTTTTCTAATTCCTCAAAATACGCACTTGACATAAACACAATTAACCCTTTCTTTAATAAGGTTTTACTAAATTTTAAATCTTTGTCAAGAGCTTTTTTAAGCAAATATACCTTTTTTCCTATATTTTTCAAAGAGTCCAACAAATATCCCGTATCAAGTCTTTCCTCTTCAGGAATATTTTCTAAACCCGGAGGAATTTTTAAATAAATTTCATCTGCAAGACTTAAGCTTTTGACATAATCTTCTTGAAAAATCTTTCTTTTACTTGAATTGGTTCTCGGCTCAAAAATAGCTATGGTTTTTTCAGGTTTTATAGCCTTTTTCAATTCTTCAAGGGTGGTCTTAACAGCAGTTGGGTGATGGGCAAAATCATCAATAATTATCAAGTTTTCATCTGCCCATACAATTTCCTGTCTTCTTTTAACTCCAGAAAAATCTTTAAAAGCCTCCTTCCAGCCATCTTTCAATAAATTTAGTCCATAAAGCATTGCAAGAATAGAAAGCGCATTTAAAGCATTGTATTCTCCTGGAATGGATAAATAAAACTCTAACTTTTTTCTAAAAGGTGTATCTGCTAAAATATAATTTTTAAAAGCTGAATCCTCAAATGTAGTTTTACTCTCAAGCAAAACAAAATCTGCTTTAGAATCCTTCCCATAAGAAATTGTTCTTGCTTTCGGATTCACACTTTCAATTATCTTTCTTAAGTTTTTATCGTCACAGTTATAAACAATAACTCCATCCTCAGGCACAAGTTTTATAAG
>DAIQAS010000008.1:0-28137 GCA_036781525.1 Thermodesulfobacterium sp.
AGAAATGGTCTTGATGAGTTGCTTAAAGGTTACATTAATTTTGTGCATGGTCCAGGATGTCCCGTCTGTGTAATCGCTTTGGAAAGACTGGATTTAGCTATAGAACTTGCAAAAATGCCAGATGTAATTCTATGCACCTATGGAGACTTAATGCGAGTTCCTGGTTCAAACAGAATGAGTCTTCTTAAATTAAGAGCTGAAGGCTATGAAATAAGACCTATTTCCTCTGCTCTTGAAGCTTTAAAACTCGCAATGGAAAATCCTCAAAAAAAGGTAATATTTTTTGCAATAGGATTCGAAACAACCTCCCCTCATACTGCAGTTTTAATAAAACAAGCAAAGGAACTGAAGGTTAAAAATCTATGGGTTGTTTGCAATCATATTTTGGCTTTAGTGGTTTTAGAATTTCTCTTACAAAGTGAAGAAAAACCTCTTGTTGATGCTTTTATAGGACCAGGACATGTAAGCACTATTACAGGAAGTAAAGCTTACGAACCAATCGTAAAAAAGTATCAAACACCAGTTGTAATTTCGGGTTTTGAACCGCTTGATCTGATTCAAGCTGTTTATTTAATAGCCAAACAAATGAGAGAAGGAAGATGTGAAGTTGAAATACAATATACTCGCTCGGTCACCCCTGAAGGAAATATAAAAGCTAAGGAATTCTTAAAAGATGTTTTTGACATCAGAGAAACTTTTCCTTGGCGAGGATTAGGAGAAATTCCTTATAGCGCCTATAGAATTAAAAATGAATATGAACTTTTCGACGGAGAAAAAGTTTTCAATATTTCAATTAATTCCGGAAAAGAAAACCCGCAATGTCTTTGCGGAAGAGTAATAAAGGGTTTAAGTAAACCAACGGATTGTAAACTTTTTGGCAAAGCCTGTACTCCTCAAAATCCAATAGGTCCTTGTATGGTTTCTTCAGAAGGAGCTTGTTTGGCTTATTTTAAGTATAGAAGAAAGTAAATTTTAGAGTCAATTTTTAAAAGAAGTTTAAAAAAAGTTATCAAAAAATAAAAAAGGGGGGTTCTCCCCCCCCCTTTTTTATTATCAGGATTTTGAAAAATCTCTTAGAGAACTTTTACTCTCTTAATATTCCTTCCCTTCTTATCAATAATGTGGACTGCACAAGCAATACATGGGTCAAAGGAGTGGATAGTTCTCAAAACTTCTAATGGTTTTTCAGGATCAGCAATTGGATGATTGTCAACTAATGCTGCCTCATAAGGTCCCATTTTACCTTTACCACATCTTGGGCTCATATTCCAAGTAGAAGGAACTACACACTGATAGTTCTTAATTTTGCCATTTTCAATTACTGTCCAGTGAGAAAGGGTTCCTCTTGGTGCTTCATGGAATCCGAATCCTTTAATTTCACCCTTAGGAAATTCTGGCTTGTTCCAGATGGCAAGATCACCTTTGGCAATATTTGCCTCAAGTAAATCAAGATGCTTCAATGCAAGATCACAGAGCACACAAGCTCTGATTGCTCTTGCAAGATGTCTTCCAATAGTAGAATGAAAAGCATCTACTCCAATGTTAACACCAAGAGCTTTTGCCTTCTCTACTGCATAATTTACCCACTTCATAGTGGGCTCATGTTTGGAAGCTATACCTGCCAACACCTGAGCTACAGGACCAACCTGCATAGGTTCTCCCTTGAAGCGAGGAGCCTTAGACCAACTATACTTACCATTAGGATCAAAATCAGTATAATTAGGAACTGTTTCTCCCTGCCATGGATGTCTTGGACCAGTATCTTTATACCAAGAATGAGCAACATCCTCAGTAACATTATCTCTGAAGTAAGGATCATTGAAGCTCTTAATAGGTGTGAAGGTTCCAAGATCTCTATTGAATATGGTTCCACCAGGAAGGTCAAACTGGGTTCCCTTTGTATCAAGAGGTAAATCAGGAACAGATAAGTAATTGGGAACACCGCCTCCAATCTTTGTCCAATCTGCATAGAGGCAACCTACTGCAATAACATCATTTATATATACTTTCTGAACAAAATCTTTTACTTTCATAAGAACTTCACGAGCAAGATCAAGTCTTTCTCTATTTAGTGCTGAGTCTTCATCAGGATCAATAGCTAAAGCAACACCACCTACTGATAAAGTTTGGATATTAGGGGTTTTACCTCCGAAAACAGCTACAGCCTTGTTTAGTAAGAACTGATATTCAAGAGCTGCAAGATAATGGGCAACTGCCATCAAATTAGCCTCAGGAGGAAGCTTCATAGCAGGATGTCCCCAATAACCATTGGTAAAAGGTCCAATCTGACCAGACTCTACAAAGGCTTTTAGTTTAGCCTGGACAGCCTTAAACCAAGTTACGCTATTTCCTTCCCAATCAGAAAGGCTCTGAGCAAGTTCTGCAGTTTTCTTAGGACATGCCTTTAAAGCAGATACAATATCAACCCAGTCAAGAGCAGAAAGATGATAGAAATGAACCATATGGTCATGAATACCATGAGCTGCAATAATAATATTTCTTACAAGTTGAGCATTAAGAGGTATTTCCATTCCTAAAGCATTTTCTACAGCTCTTACAGAGGCAAGAGCATGAACTGTGGTACAAACATTACAAATTCTCTGAGTAAACAACCAAGCATCTCTTGGATCTCTTCCCTTAAGAATAACCTCAAATCCTCTCCACATCTGCCCAGAAGACCAGGCATTTGTAATTCTTCCACCATCAACCTCTACATCTATTCTCAAATGTCCTTCAATTCTTGTTATCGGATCAACTGTAATTCTCTTACCCATAGTTACCCTCCTTTATTTTAAATTTTTTATAGTCATTTAATTATTATCCTAAGGATTCATAAAATGGGCTCATCTCATCCCAGAAATTAGGTTCTGTGCAACCAATGCATGGATGTCCAGCAGAAACAGGCCATACTCCAACATCGCAGAATCTTATAGCAGGACAATTGGAGTAAGTAACAGGTCCTTTACATCCGAGTTTATATAAACAATATCCTTTTCTATGACCTTCGTCTCCAAATGCTTCTGCAAATCTTCCCTCATCAAAATGACCTCTTCTTTCACAGTGATCATGAATAAGTGTTCCATAGGCAAACTTCGGTCTTCTTAATTCATCAAGTTCAGGAAGTTTACCAAAGGTTAAAATATAGCTTATTGTAGCAAGAAAGTTATATCCATTGGGTGGACATCCTGGAATATTGATAAGCTTATCTTTTCCGATAACTTCACCAATTCCCACTGCACCTGTTGGATTGGGTGCTGCTGCCTGAATTCCACCAAAGCAAGCACAAGAACCAATAGCGATAGTCAACATAGCATCCTTAGTTACTTCTTTTAAAATCTCAATAGCTGGCTTTCCAGCTATCTTACAATAAATTCCTCCATCCTTTGTGGAAACTGCGCCTTCTACCACACAGATATATTTACCCTTATATTTCTCCATAGTCTGATGAAGAACTTCTTCAGCTTGTTTTCCTGCTGCAGGCATTAAAGTTTCATGATACTCCAAGTTAATAATGTCAAGAAGAAGCCTTCCAATAGGAGGATGGGATACCCTTAAAAGTGATTCTGTACAACCTGTGCATTCCATAAAGTGAAGCCAAATAACAGTGGGCTTAGGTCCTTTTTTCATTGCTGCTTCTACTTTTTCTACCATTGAATATGGTAATCCCATAGTAGCTGTGACAATGGTACATATTTTGAGAAAGTCACGTCTACTTAGTTCCTTTAGATTAAGCATAGCCTACCTCCTTTAGTTTTATTTTGTAATATTTTATCCTATGTAACTTTGCAAAAAAAGCAAGAATGAAATTAAGTGAAATATAGAAGTATTTTTATTTTATTATGAAATTTTTGAAATTTTTTTTTGTTTTTTTTTAATTTTTTTTGGAATTCTTTTAAATTATTAATCACTTAAACATGGAAAGATCAAGACCTGAGTAATAGATATATGTGATAAAGAACCTTTCAAACCACTCCTGATAAGCTCTCCTTTTGTTTTTAGAAAACTTAATAGTCCATCTCTGAACATTTAATTCTTCCGCCAAAGTGTAAAAAATGTCTATAGCCTTTTCCCCTTCTAAGGGTCTAGGAATGGCTCCTGTTTTAATATTGTAAGTACCTATACTTTTGTAAATCTCTTTTAGTCTTTCTTCCAAATCATTTATACCAAAAGATTCATAAAGTTTATCAAGTAAGTTTTCTGCCCAGCCTCTGTGAAATCTACAAAGACCAGCATTTGAAACAGCAAGTTCTTTAATCGCTCTTTCATAAACAAGCTTTACAAATTCTTCAGGTTCAGTAAATGTCAATCTGTATTCAGTCCAATATTTCCCGGAAACAAAAATAGGCACAAAAAATCCAAGTGTCCAGTAAAAATTAGGGGTCATATATCCATCTTCTCCATAGGGTTGATAAAGTGCTATATCCTCAAAAGATATTCCTGCTTTTTCAATTCTTCTTTCGTACTTCTGATCAAGGATTTTTATCGTTTTCCTTAACCCCTTTTCTGCTATATCTTTTAATATCTGTGGTTCTTTTTTGAGTAAATTCTGAACAATCTCCACAGCAAGCATACCATTAATACGCCACTTTTCAGGATTTAAAGTCAGAGGATCAAGGTTAGGATGTGAAGAAATTCCCACTTCTTCACAGGTAAGAAGTCCTTTACTCACAGCTTCTAAAAGGAAAGAGACTACATGACCTGTACTGATAGCATCAAGTCCTGCATTGTCTATAAGATCAACTATTTTTGAAGCCTCTTTTAGGTCAAAAACTCCTATTAAAGGCCCTACGCCTTGAAATGGTTCGTAATCAACTTTTTTTCTTTTCCAAATTTTTTTACAGGCAACCGAACAAGGCTCTCCACAGGTTTTCCAGGATCTTGTTTTTACAAAGGTTTCCTCTTTAAAAGGCTCCCAATAATTTTTTAAAACTATATCTGAAATTTTTTTTCTTATTTCTTTTTTTAAATAAATACTATTAAAACAAAAAGTAGGTAGCCATTCTTTATAATAGGGATAATTAGATCCAAATGTGCCTCCGGCTCCAAGTTTTGGATCAAGTCTGTATTTATATGTTGCTATATTAACAGCCTTGAAAAATTCTCTTCCTGTAATCTTTTTAAAAAATTCATTAAAACTTTTAATATTAGTAAGCACCTCAGGTAGTTCAGGTTTAATCTTTCCACCAGCAATTATCCCTGCCACATTATGAGCCTGTGCTAAAACCGAACCAGCCCCACCTCTTCCTGCAAAGTCTTCACTACCAATAATCAGATCTTTTATCTGTGGATTTACATCTATGGAGACAAGAGAACCGAATCTTGTCTGCCAAGCACCCGGACCTACTACCACAGCTCTGGCATTATTTCTGACAAAAAAGTCAGTGTATATATCAAGAAGCCACTTAGTTAAGGCGTAGGCTCCGAAATAGTTTTCATACCCTTCATAAATTCTATCTAAATTTTCTTTAGAAATTTTTTCAAATTTAACTTTTGGTTTTTCTTCTCCTTCCACAAAAATAAGAAGTGGGGTATCACTTTTACCAAAAATAACAAAACCATGTACACCAGAACCTATAAATTTATAAGCCGCTCCTCCAGCCTCAGAAATATGAAGTCCCAAACTCTCTGAACTTCTAAAAACTGCTACCAGTCTGTGAGTTCCAAATATTTTACTTCCAGCAAAAGGCCCTGTCCCAAGAAATAAAATATTTTGTGGACTAAAAACATCATATTTGAAGCTTTCAAACTCCTCTAAATGAAGTTTAACCCCTATCTCAACAGGACCAGAATAAGGAGGTATGTTATATTCCTTTATCTCCCATTTAAGGTTAAAAACATCTATAAAAAGAACTCTGTATTTTAACATCATCTTCACCTTTAAGATTTCTAAATTTTTATTACTTTAGCATAACTTTGTTATTCTTCCAATAAAATAAAGGATTTTAAGTTTATAAAAAATTTTTAAATGTTTTGTTTTTATTTAATTCTAACTTGAGATTTATAAAAAGTTTTTATAATTATTTACCATATGTATCTAAAATTTTTAAAGCTCTTTCTGATGAAACGAGATTAAAAATTTTAAAGATTTTAGAAAATGGTGAAGTTTGTGTATGTGAAATAGTTTCTGTATTGAATATGGATCAACCAAGGGTCTCTTTTCATTTAAGTATTTTAAAAGATGCCGGATTAATAAAAAGTAGAAGAGAAGGAAATCGTGTTTTTTATAGTATTGACGATTCAGATTTATTTAAAAGATTTTTGATTTTATCTATTCTTGAAGATTTACCAGTCTTTATGTTCCAAGCCAAAGATTAAAACAAATTTTTGCTACTTTAATTATATTCGTTACAGCTTATAAAATTTTTACTTTAATAAAACTTTAAATTTCATAGAAGCTAAAATTTAATATAACTAAAATCAGGTTGCTAATTAAAGTTAGATATACTAAAATAATATTCAAAACTATTCCAAAAAGGAAAAATCTCGGGTGAATTCAAAAAAAATTTTACTCTATATAATTTTTTCCCTTATTGCGATATTTCTTGCAATTTCTATTTATTCATTTTATCCCTATGATCCGGGGATTGGTGTTTCTGGTGCTTATGAAATCAGAAACTGGGGAGGTCTATTAGGGGCTTATTTAGCCTCCTTAGTATTTTTTTTATTTGGATTTATTGCTCTTTTCATTCCTCCTCTTTTTCTTCTTGCTCTTATAGGTCATTTTTCAGGAATTTCATTGAAAAAATTATTTACCATGTTTTTTCTTTCTCTTATCTGGTTTTCTTTAATTTTATCTTTTATTTTTCAGAATATAGGGGTTAAAGGAGTTTATTTATTTGGAAAATACCCCTTAACTGGGGGACTATTAGGAGAAATCTCCTCCCTTATAATTAACCTGATAGGACTTACGGGCTTTCTTCTTTTTCTTGTTTTCATGTTAATTCTTATACTATTTTTAAGTTTTGGTCTACCTAAGGATTTATTAAAAAAAACTAAAGAGGTGTTAAAACCCAAAAAGGTTAAGATCAGAAAGTCTATTAGTTCCTCTGAATCTGAAAAAGACTTTGAAGAAATAGAAGAAAAGCCTCAAAAATTAAAAACTTCTATTCCTGAAAAAGGAGTTATTCCTCCTCCCTTAGAGCTTTTGAATGAAGTTCCCAAGGTTTCTTACCGTATAAGACCTGAAGAACTTAAAGAAAGAGCAGCACTTCTTGTATCCAAGTTAAAAGAATTTGGCATAGAAGGAGAAGTTGTAGGAATTAATCCCGGCCCTGTAATCACGGTTTTTGAATTTAAACCTGCTCCTGGAATAAAGCTAAGCAAAATTTTAAGTCTCGTTGATGACTTAGCCTTAGGGCTTTCAGCCAAAAGTGTAAGAATAATTGCCCCCATACCTGGAAAAGATGTAGTAGGAATTGAAATTTCTAATCCTAAAAGAGAACTGGTCTATTTAAAAGAAATACTTGAAAGTTCTGTCTTTAAAAATTCAGATTCCCCCTTAACTATTGCACTTGGCAAAGACATTTCTGGAACCCCTGTAGTGACGGATCTTAAAAAACTTCCTCATCTTTTAATTGCAGGAAGCACAGGTTCTGGAAAAAGTATTTTTTTACACAGCGTAATTTTAAGCCTTATTTATAAAAGTTCTCCAGAGGAAGTAAGGTTTCTTATGATTGATCCCAAAAGAATTGAACTTTCTGTATATGAAGGGATTCCTTATCTCCTTCATCCTGTAGTTCTTGATCCCAAGACGGCAACAAAAGCCTTGAAATGGTTGGTTGATGAAATGGAAAGAAGATACGCTCTATTTGAGGAAGTGGGAGCGAGAAATCTGGATTCCTATAATGAAAATTTTGAAGAAAAATTACCCTATATAGTGTTAATAATTGATGAACTTGCAGACCTTATGGTTGTTTCTTTAAAAGAAGTAGAAACTTTGCTTACAAGACTTGCACAGATGGCAAGAGCAGCAGGAATACATTTACTTGTGGCTACGCAGAGACCTTCAGTAGATGTTATAACAGGAATTATAAAGGTCAACTTTCCTGCGCGCATCTCTTTTCAGGTAACTTCTAAAGTGGATTCAAGAACCATACTGGATACTCAGGGTGCAGAAAGACTTCTGGGATCAGGAGATATGCTCTTTATGCCACCTGGTTCTTCTCACTTAGAAAGAATTCATGCTCCTTTTGTCTCAGAGAAAGAAATTAAAAACATTGTAGAGTATCTTAAAACTTTGGGTGAACCAGAATACTTAGCAGATTTTAAAAGTTATGAAGATGAGGAAGAAATTTTGGATAAGGAGACTGATTTTGATGATGAACTTTATCAGGAAGCCTTAAAAATTGCCTATCAATATGGAAAAATTTCTGTTTCTATGCTTCAAAGAAAATTAAGAATAGGGTATAATAGAGCTGCAAGATTAGTAGAAAAAATGGAGGAGGAAGGAATTGTTGGACCGAGTGATGGTGTTCGTCCTCGTCCTGTTCTGGGTCCTCGTAAACAATTTTAAGTATTCAGAAGCCCAGACCATAGATGAGGTTTTAAACAAAATTCAGTATTTCTATGAGAATATCAAAACTATAAAAGCTGATTTTTTACAAGAAACAATCTTTCTTGACGGAAATAAAGAAATAAGAACTGGAAAAGTGTGGATTAAAAAACCAGGAAAATTCCGCTGGGAATACCAAAGTCCGGAAAAGTTTTTAATAATCTCTGATGGGGTAAAAATCTTTGTATATTATCCAGAAGAAAAAGAGGTTCTGATCTATCCATCCGGAAAAATGATTTCCTCTCAGCTTGCATTAGGATTTATGAGTGGTAGAGGGAATATCAGAAAAGATCTTAAACTTGAAAACTTTGAAATTATAAATGATAAAGAATGGAAAATCTCCTTTTTACCTCTTACAAAAGATACTTATATAGAAAAAATCGTTTTAACAGTAAATCTTAATACAGGAGAAGTAAGAGAATTTTATTTTATAAATACTGCCGGAGAAAAAATTAAAATTGTATTTAAAAATTTAAATTATAACTCGGAGCTTAAAAATAGTTTATTCAGTTTCGTCCCTCCCAGAGATTCAAGAATCACCAACGCCTTCCCAGAAAATTAGTTTTATTTTTTGAGTTTAAATTTTATATAAAGAGCTATTAAAATCAGACAAAAAATTATAATTGCATAGGAACCTTTTTGAAGATATTCTTTTAAAAGCATCTCGTTTTTACCAAAAAAATAACCACAAAAGCCAAGAAAAGCACACCAGATACCTGCACCCAAAGTAGTAAACAGACAAAATAGAGGCAGATTCATCCTTGCAAATCCTGCAGGAATAGAAATTACATGCCTGAAACCAGGAAGAAGCCTTCCCACAAAAGTGCTTATATGTCCGTGTTTATCCCAAAATTCCTCTACTTTATAAAATGCTCTTTCTGTAATCAATAAAAATTTTCCGTATTTTTTGATAAAGTAAAGAATGACTGGACGTCCAATTTTTAAAGCCATAAAATAATTAAAAAGAGAACCTGCTAAACTTCCTAAGGTTCCTGAGATAATTACTCCGGAAAGAGACATTTTTCCCTTATAAGCTAAATAAGCTGCTGGAGGAATAACAATTTCACTGGGAATAGGAACCAAAGTAGATTCAAGTGCCATTAAAAAAAACACTCCAAGATATCCGCTTTTTTCAAAAAAAAGTAGTATTTGATTGATTATTTGATATATAAATTCCATTCCTGCTAATTTACCTTAAAATTATCTAATTTAAAGTATTTGAATTCGTAAAATTTGTACTTGATTTTTGAAAGGAAGTTCCTAATAATATATTATAAAACTATATAAAATCCGCAGGAGAGGAGGTTAGAAGATGAAAAAGTCTTTATATAAATTAATTGGAATTTTTGTAATGCTCTTTTTTTCTGTTACTGTTTTGACAAGTTGTGTTCCTGAAACAAGCCAAAAAACTAAAGAAGGAGCAGCTATTGGAGCTGTAGCTGGAGCTGCTCTCGGAGCACTTATCGATAAAAATAACCGCTGGAGAGGAGCTGTAATTGGTGCTGCAGTAGGTGCTTTGGTAGGTGGAACAGCTGGATATATAATGGATAAAGCCGCAAATGAAGCAGCTACTACTAAAAAACCAGTAACCTATGTAAGTGAAGATGGTGTTCAGAAGGTTTACGCTGAACCTGTAAAGTCTGAAGGCGGATGTGAATGGGTTACAGTTCAGTATTACGAATACGGGAAGCTTGTTAAGGAAGAAAAAAAGCTTGTCTGTCCTAATTAAAAATTTTTAACTTAGCTTTTCTAAGGCCTCTTTTATCTTAAAAATAGCTTTTTTTAGATTTTCTTCTGAATTTGCAAAAGAAATCCTTACAAATTCATCATGTCCAAAGGCGATTCCAGGCACTACCGCAACTCTTGCTGAATCGAGAAGATATTCAGAAAAACTGACAGAGTCTTTTATTTCCTTTCCTTCAGGTGTTTTTTTGCCGAAATAGTTTGATACTCTGGCAAATAAATAAAAAGTTCCCTGAGGAGGAATAAATTCAATTCCGGGTATCTCCTTTAAAAGCTGAGATAAAAGTTGGGCTCTTTCTGCAAAAATTTTACACATTTTTTCTACTTCATCTTGTGGAGAAGTAAGGGCAATTTCTGCACCTTTCTGAGCAAAACTTGTAGCATGGGATGTGCTCTGTCCCTGAATATTTGAACAAACTTTTATTACCTCCTTAGGACCTATGAGCCATCCTATTCTCCAGCCGGTCATGGCATAGGTTTTGGAAACTCCGTTTACCATAAATACTCTGTCCTTCAAATCAGAAGCAATGGATAATATATTTTTGGGAGGTTTAAAATCAAACCTTAATTTATCGTAAATATCATCACTCAAAACCCAAAGATTATATTTTCTGACAAGCTCTGCTAATCCCTTCAAAAACTCATCTGAATAAATTAGTCCTGTAGGGTTTGAAGGGCTATTAAGTATTATCCCTACAGTTTTTGAAGAAATATTTTTTTCTATTTCCGAAATATCAGGTTCAAAATTTTTCTCCATGGATGAGTAAACTATTTTGGGAACTCCTTCAGCAATTTCTACCATAGCTGGATAAGAAACCCAGTAAGGAGAAAGGATTAAAACCTCATCTCCCCTGTTTACAGTGGCTAAAAGAAAGTTAAATATTGCCTGTTTTGCTCCTGTTGTTACAAGGATCTCTTCAGGTGTATAGTGGAAACCATAATCTATCTTAAGTCTTTCGCAGATAGCCTTTCTTAAGCTCAAAAGTCCAGGAGTTGCCACATATTTGGTTAAACCTTCATCAAGAGCCTTTTTAGCAGCTTCTTTTATATAAGATGGTGTATCAAAGTCTGGTTCACCTGCAGAAAGATTTATTACATCAACCCCTGCTTCCTTTAATGCTTTTGCCTTTGCATCAACTGCAAGGGTAGCTGAGGGTTTAAGATTTTTAACCCTTTCTGCCAGTTTAAACATTTCCCTACCTCCAGAACCTATTTTATTTTTCCTATACCTTCTGCTTTAAATTCAACTATTATTTTAACACTTTTATTTACCGGTAAAGGTGAAGAAATTTTTAAACATCTTTCCACTGCTTTATTAAATTCTGAAATCTCTGATTTTTTCAAGAATTGATATTTCAAAATTTCCCCATCTGACGAAAGTTCTATGTTAACAACTGCATAAAGGTCTTTCTTACTTCTTAAATAAATAGGAATTTCGAAATTGTTTTGTAATTTTCTTTTTATAAGAAGTAAATATTCCAAATCCAGAGATTCACCATCTCGAGCTTTTCCCTGAGTATTTTCTTGGATACCCTCTGAAACACTTCTTTTGTGAAAGGCTAACATTCTTTCTTCAAGTTCTTTCAATTCTTTTTCAGAAAGAGAAAAATCATTCTCAACATTCCTTTCAGAAACCCTGCTTTTTATTTTTGCAAGTTTTTCTTTCAAAATATCTCCCTCAAAAAAGTCGTTTTTACTTACTGAATTTTTTTTTATGGTAGTATCTTTTTCTTTTACTCTTTCTTCTTTTATACTCTCGGACTCCCTTATATTTTCCGCTGTAACCGTTGAGGTAATAAAATTAACTTGCGAAATAAGTTTTACCTTTATTTCTTTCTCTTTTAAAATTTTGAAATTAAGCGTAGAAAAAAATATAACAAGAAAAAAAAGATTGATTACAATTGACAGAAAATAAGAAATAAAATCATATTTAAAAGACATAGTTTTTTAACTTTCAGGCTGAGTCAAAAGCCCTAATTCTTCAATTCCAGCCTTTTTAAGCTCAGAAAGAACCTTAGCTACAATCCCATATGGACAATTTCTATCTGCTTCTATCTGAACTTCTCTTATCAAATTGTTCTTTTTTGCCTCAGCAATCCACATGGACAAACTCTCAAGTCCTATCTCTTCTCCATAAACCTTTATCTTTCCTTCTTTAGTAATGGTTATTTTTAAAGGCTTCTCTTCTTTTTGAGAAAGGGGAGTATCTTTGGTTTTAGGGAGCTCTACCTCAATACCAGAAGTTAAAAGGGGGGCTGTAATCATAAAAATGATAAGAATAACAAGGATTATATCTACAAGAGGAATAATATTTATTTCCCCTTGTAAATCTTTGCCAATTTTCATGTTTTAAGAATTCACCAGTTAAGATTCTCTTCAGTCAAAACTTTATCCCTAATAAAAATCAAACCTTTTTCCAGAAGTTCTTCATCTGAAAGTTTTACAAAATCTTTTGGAAAATCTTCTATTTCCTCCTCTTCTATAAATTTTCTTAATTCTGGAAGATTATAGGAAAACAAAAAAATAGTATCAAGTATGTCTCCTGTTAAAGGTGTATCAGCAAATTTTTGTCTTTTTATAACCACCTCTCCCCAGAGATCATTAAAATAAAGATAAGGCTCAAGCTCCTGCTCTTTAAGGTAGTCGTTTATCTTTATGGGGCGGTTCTCATAATGTCCCTTACAATGGGTTTCTCTTATTATCTTAAATATTTCCTCTTTTTCTCCTTTTTCATTTTTGACAAGATAGCGAGCAAGAGGATAAAGGCGGCAAGAAGCAGGTCTGTCCTTATAAACTTTGCATCCCTCTTCTTCATCAAGAAAGGGACATGCAAAAGAGTAAGGATCCATATTAATAGAAATAACCGGAAGCTGGGTTACTTCTCCTAAGTAGAATTCGCCGTATTTTTCAATAAATTCTTCTACTCCGAAATTAAGAGCTTTCCTTAATCTTAAAAATTCGTAAGGAGAAAGAACAAGCTTAACATCGTAGCAGCATTTATTAAAACAAACAATACCTTTATAACACTGAAATTTAATTTCATCTTCTAAGCTATATTCCTTAGGATCAAAAACATATTGTTGCATCACTTTTTGGTTTCCACCAGTTTAAATCTGTCTTTCAGCTTTTCTAAAACCTTGGGAAGGGTTGTGTATTCCATTTCTTCTGGTGGTAATCTGTGTGGTTCAAATATACCCTGTCTTCTTAGGATATCAGACATAACATTACATTGTCTGCGAGCTTCATCAAAAGCGGGATCATCAAAAAGATCAGAAGGTCCGATAAGATATCCATCAGTTATCTGATACCCTGCAGCAATAACGCGTGGAGGACCATCAAATCTTGTGGGCTTGGCATTTTTGAAAGAGACAGGCATAAGAGGTCCTGTGTGAGAACCCCTCATCCACCCTTCAACAAGCCATGGACGAGCAAAGGGTTCTAAAATTTCTCCTACTGCAGGAAAACCACTTTGAGCCCTAACTATAAGAACTGGATCATCCTTTCCTACATATTTACCTGCCATAAGGGAAAGTCTTTGGGTGGATGCAGAAGCAGCAATTTCTCCGTCAGATTTTCTATAAACAGCTCTTATTACATACCTGCTTGTTGCTCCAATAAAAACGAGTAAATCATATAATTCTTCGGGAGCTCTGAGCTTAATTCCCATCCCAGTATAAACATCCATTACATCAAAAATAAATCCATCATGCATAGAAGGATCTATAACAAGTCCTGCTGTATTCATAGGATCGGCAAATATTTCATACAAGGGTAAATTCCAAGCACTGGGAGCTGTCTTATCAGCAAAAAATACAACTACAGGTTCACTTTTTCTTTCTTCAAATTCCATTTCAGCAACACCCGGTCCCATACCTTTTACATTACCAGAAAAGGCATCTGCCAAAAGATCCTGCCCTGCTCCATACATTTTAAGTTTTTTAGATACCTCCGTTCCTTCTTTAAAAGCATTCCAAGCAAGTTCATGAACATCCGAAGAATCCACACCCTTGGTATGTGTCATAACAAGTGCAATATCATCTCCGCAGACAAGCACAGATACATCCCTAATAATTCCTTTATCTTTTCCATCTTCTGCTACCTCTTTAACCTTTTCAACCACCTCTTTATGAACTGAGGAGTGTCCTACAAAACCTCCTATATCCGCTTTAATCACAGACAAAGTAAGTTTCATAAAACACCTCCTTCACAACTTTCAATCTTTGCCGAAAATTATTATAAATATTAAAAATATTTTTTTAAGATTATAGCATACTCCCATAAAAAAGTAAACAAAATTAGACATGGAAAAGGAAGAAAAACTTGCAGTTGCACTTAAATATACTCCAAAAGAAGAAGCTCCTAAAGTTGTAGCAAAAGGAAAAGGCTATCTTGCTGATCTCATCCTAAAAATTGCCAAAAATCACAATATTCCCATAAAAAGGGATTCCAAACTGGTAAAAGAACTTTACAAATTGGAACTTGAGAAACCAATTCCACCAGAACTATATAAAGCCGTGGCTGTAGTCTTGGCCTGGGCTTATAATCTCAATCAAAAATTCAAAGAAAAATTTTTAAGAAATTTTTCCTCTTAACTCTTGCCATTTTAAAAAAAGTGGCTATAAAACATTAAAATATTTTTTGGAGGGTTCTAAATGTTTAAATTACCTGAAGATAGACTCTATTCTGAAAACCATCTTTGGGTAAAGAAAAAGAAGAAAAAATTAGTTAGAATTGGTCTCACCGATTATTTCAGTTTAAAAAATTGGGAAATAGTAGAGATTGACTTGCCTGAAGAAGAAGAAACTTTTGAGAAAGATGAAATCTTTGGAAGTATTGAAACAGTAGAAGAGGTCTTTGATCTTGTTATGCCTGTTTCTGGAAAAATTGTAGCGGTAAATGAAAAGGTATTAGATGATTTGGATATTCTAAATGAAGATCCCTATGATGACGGATGGCTTGTTGATGTAGAACTTTTTAATCCAGAAGAGCTTGAAGAACTTTTGCCTCCCGAAGATTATGAAATGAAATTTTTAGAGGAGATAGAAGAAATACCAGAAGAAAAGTTAATAGAAGAAGAGGAAGAATGATTGCTTTAGTCTTTCCTGGTCAAGGTTCACAATATACAGGAATGGCAAAGGAATTTTTTGATAATTTTGACTTTGTAAAAGAGCTTTTTGATAAAGGAGAAAAATTAACTGGTATTCCATTAAAAAAACTTTGTTTTGAAGGACCTTTTGAAGAACTAACTCAAACTATAAATCTTCAGGTTTGTTTAACTATAACCAATATCTCCTGTTATGAAGTCTTAAAATCCGAACTTGAAAAACGCGATGTTAAACCCTTTTTTGTTTCTGGACATAGTTTAGGAGAATATAGTGCCCTTTATGCCTCTCAGGTTCTTTCTTTAGAGGATGTTTTAACCGCAGTTAAAGAACGAGGAAAACTTATGGATGAAGAGGGTAAAAAGAGCTTATCTACAATGTATGCTATAATAGGGTTTCCTCTTAGTGAGCTTGAAAAAATTGTAAGTGAAGCAAAAGATACAGTGGTAATCTCTAATTACAACTCTCCAAAGCAATTTGTAATAAGTGGTAAAATACCTGCTGTTGATGAAGTGGCAGAAAAGGTGAAAAATGCTGGAGCAAAAAAGGTTGTAAAACTAAAAGTAAGTGCCGGTTTTCATAGCCCTTTGATGAAAGAGGCAGAAATTAAATTTAGTCAAATTCTGGATTCTCTCTCCTGGAAAGACCCCAAAATTCCCTTTGTAAGTAACTTAACTGGAAAAGAAGAAAATCTCGGAATAACTATCAAAGAACTTATGAAAAAGCAGATTACTTCTTCTGTACGCTGGATTGATTGCGTGGAGTATATGTATAAAAAGGGAGTGAGAACATTTGTAGAGGTGGGACCTAAGAAGGTCCTTTCTGGACTAATCTCTCAAATATTAGAAGGAAAAGAATATAAGTGTTATAATGTAGAGAATTTTGAAACTTTAGAATACTTTCTAAAAAGTTTGTAAAGGAGGTAATAAATTTTTAAAATAAAAATCCTTGAAGAACGTTGTAAATCCTGCGGTCTTTGTATACACTTCTGTCCCAGAAAAGTTTTGGATTTATCTACCAAGAGAAATTCTCAGGGTTATAGGGTAGTTTATGCCAAAAATCCGAAAAAGTGCAATATGTGTGGAATATGTTATCTTATGTGTCCTGATGTAGTTTTTATAAAAGAGGAATAGAATGAGAGAAAAAAGAATTCTTATAAAAGGCGTTGAAGCTATTGCTCTTGGAGCTCTGGAAGCTGAGTGTAAGTGCTATTTTGGTTATCCCATTACCCCTCAGAATGAAATTCCAGAACTTATGGCAAGAGAGCTACCCAAAAGAGGAGGAGTCTTTTTGCAAGCAGAAAGTGAACTTGCCGCAATAAATATGGTTCTCGGAGCATGTGCTACGGGAGTAAGAGCTATGACGAGTTCTTCAAGTCCAGGTATTTCCCTTATGTGTGAAGCTTTTTCTTATATAGCTGCTCAAGAGCTGCCTGCTGTAATAGTAAATGTAATGAGAGGAGGACCCGGACTTGGCGGAATAGAAGCTTCTCAAGGAGATTATTTTCAGGCTGTAAAAGGTTCTGGACACGGAGATTTTCATTTTATGGTGCTTGCTCCCTACAACGCTCAAGAAGCTTATGAACTTACTGCAAAAGCCTTCGAATTTGCAGAAAAATATCGAAACCCTGTAATGATTTTATCTGATGCTATTTTAGGACAGATGAAAGAACCTGTAGTTTTTAAAAAATTAAAAATTAAAAAATATCCAAATGAAGACTGGGCTTTAACAGGAGCTAAAGATAGACCCAGCAGAATAATAAGAAGCCTCTTTTTAAGTTCCCAAGAATTAAAAGAAAGAAATCTTAAACTTGCAGAAAAATATAAAAAAATGAAAAAAGATATTATGTTTGAAAGCATGGTAGATAAAAGTGATGAGTTAATAGTTGTTGCTTTTGGTTCGATGGCACGTATAGCGAAGGAAGTATGTTTAAATTTAAAGAATAAAGGTTATCCTGTAGGTTTTTTTAGACCCGTAACCCTTTTCCCTTTCCCTGTAAAACCTATTCAGAAACTGATTAGGGATGCCCAAAATTCTCTTAAATTTGTTGTAGCAGAGCTTAACTGTGGACAGATGGTAGAAGATGTAAAACTCTCTGTTGAAGGAAAAGCTGAAGTAATTTCTCTAACCTATCCACCGAGTGTTATACCTTTTCCTGAGGAGTTAGAAAAGGAGATAAAAAAATGCCTGAAGTCTTCAAGTTCCCGAAAAGCTTAAAAAAAACTCTTTTTCACTACTGTCCTGGATGTCATCACAGTATAGTCCATAGATTACTTTGTGAGGTGATAGATGAACTGAAAATACAAGAAAAAAGTATAGGGATTGCTTCTATTGGCTGTGCTTGCTTTTTATACTTTTATATAGATGTGGATATATTAGAAGCTCCTCATGGAAGAGCCTGTGCTGTTGCAACTGGAATAAAAAGGGCAAAACCTGAATTAATAGTATTTACCTATCAAGGGGACGGGGATTTTGCTGCCATTGGTTTTAATGAAAGTTTTCATTCTGCTTTAAGAGGAGAAAAAATCACCGCTATAATGATAAACAATACCGTTTACGGAATGACAGGGGGGCAACTTTCTCCCACTACAGTTCCAGGACAAAAAACTACAACTACACCAGAGGGAAGAGACCCTAATTTCTATGGATATCCTCCTAAGATTGCAGAAATTTTTGCAGAACTTGAAGGAGTTGCTTTTTCAGGAAGGTTTGCAGTAAATACACCCAGAAGGGTTATTGAAACAAAAAAGGCAATAGAAAAAGCCTTTCTTGCACAGATCAATAATATAGGATTTGGATATGTAGAAATTCTCTCAAGCTGCCCAATTAACTGGAAAATTGATCCTGTTAGTGCCAACAAAAAAGTTGATGAGTTAACAGAAATTTTTCCCTTAGGAATTTTTAAAGATAAAATAAAAGATGGAGTTTAACCTTGAGGATTGATCTTATAATCTCTGGATTTGGAGGACAGGGTATTCTCTTTTCCGGCAATCTTATTGCACTTGCTGCCATGAAAGAAGGTTATCAAGTTACCTATTTACCTGTTTATGGCCCAGAAATGAGGGGAGGAACCTGTAATTGCACAGTCATTATTTCAGAAAAAGAAATTGCTTCTCCTTTAGTCTCCAATCCTTCTTTTTTAATTATTATGAATTATCCCTCTTTCGTAAAATTTGTTCCCAATCTCAAAAATGGAGGCTCAGCTATAATTAATTCTGATCTTGTTAAACCTGAAGAAATTAAAAATCTGGAAAGTTTAAAGAAAAAACATAAACTATATTTTGTTCCTGTCACCTCACTTGCTGAAAAGCTTAATACTCCTCTTCTTGCTAATCTATGCGCTATAGGAGCTTTTTATGAAGTAACAAAAATTTTTAAGAAAAGCAACTTCAAAAAGGCTTTAAAAGAGATGTTAGGGAAAGGTAAAGTACACTTTTTTGAACCCAATATTAAAGCCTTTGAAGCTGGTGCTCAATACATAAAAGATAATTATTAAATGAAACTCGTTATTCAAAGAGTTAAAAGCGCATCAGTTATTGTAAATTCTCAAATAATTTCAGAAATTGGCAAAGGTCTTCTTGTCCTTGCCTGTGCTGAAAAAGGAGACGATGAAAAAGTTTTAGATTGGGTTGCAGAAAAACTGATAAACTTAAGAATTTTTAACGATAAGGAAGGAAAGTTTAATTTAAACATAAAAGATATAGGTGGAGAAATATTACTTGTTTCAAATTTTACAGTTTGTGGATTTCTTAAAAAAGGGACAAGACCCACCTTTCATTTAGCTGAATCTCCAGAGGTTGCCAAAAATTTACTACAAGTTCTTGCTGAAAAAATAAGAAATAAAGGTATCCCTGTAAAAGAGGGGGTTTTCGGAGCTTATATGGAAGTAAAACTTATTAATGATGGTCCTGTTACACTTTTTTTAGAATATCCTCGTAGCTCTTAATTTTTATGGAGAAATTAATTACCATTGGATTTTCTCCTCATAGAATTGAAACTCTTCCCTTTGCTGAAAAACTAATGAAAGAACATGATGTTATTGTACTTGAAGAACCTTACAATGAAATGTTTTTTTCTTTTCTTGAAAACAAAATCTCCTTAGAAGAATATATTGAAAATAACGATTTCTGGTTCCCTGAATTTGTAAAAAAAGCTTCCATACTTCTGAAGAATCTTTATAAAGAAGGTAAAAAAATTTTCCAAATTGAGCCTTATCTGGAAAAAGTACTTTTTATGCAGAGAAAACTGTCAGAAGAGGAAAAACTGGAAGACATTTTACGAGATTCCGAATTAAGGGAAGTTTATCGGGTAGAGCATAATGCTATAGGAAGGCTTCTTGAGTATTATCAAGTTTCTCTTGGAGATGATTTTTATCAAATTATTGAAGCTGTAAAAACTTTTTCAAAAGCTGATGCAGAAAGATTTCGCTTGAGAGATAGACTTAGAGCTAATGCCATCATTAATATACTCCCAGAAGAAGGAAAAGTTTATATAGAAGCTGGAACCATACATATATACTTTAAAAAGCTTTTACACATTTATCTTGGAAACAAATGGAAAATAAATCACAAATTTCTTTTAGAAGATTATTTAAAACCCCTTACTGGAAAAGCCTGGATTTTTCCTCCAGGAGAACTTTTAACCTTAAGATATATCCTTAAAAGAAAAGAAGATAAAACGGTAGAAAACCTTCTTGCTGCAAGATCTTTAATTTACATAAAAATTATTCCCAAAGAAGAGCTTCTACCTTCCAAAGAAGACCCTTTCCCTCATGTTAAAAGAGAGCTTAAAGCTATCGAAATAGTAAATAAACTTTCCTTTGAAGATTGTGCAATTCTTTATAAAAAGATTTTTTTCATAAAAGAGCCTGATTTGGCTTTAAAAGCAGTTGAAGATTTTATAAAATCTAAGTCTCAAATCTCTTAGATACCTCTGAAATTATAACTTTGCTCAAATAATTTCCCAGAAATGCCCCTGCAATTATGTCTGAAGGAAAATGAGCAAAAGCCAAAAGTCTTTCTAAAGCTACTAAAATAGCAAAAAAATAAAAAAATACCTTATATCTGGGATAGAGGTGAGAAAAAACTCTTGCTACAGCGAAAATAAAAAAAGTATGTCCTGAAGGGAAGGAAGCATAAATATACTCTTTTGATGGTCCAGTAAAAAGGGTATCAAAAGTTAATTTTGGTCGTGCCCTACCTAACAGATATTTTATCTGAGATAAAATTCCCACAGTTATTACTATTAAAATTATTTTTATTCCCCTTTCTTTTTTATTTTTAAAAAAATTATAAAGCCCCAAGAAAATAATGATAACAACAAAAATCTGATAAAGAGTTTCTATAATTTCAGTAAAATTTTTGAGATATGAATATTGTAAAGGATAATTTGTTTTTAGGTACTTTAAAAAAAGCATAATATTTTTATCGAGATAAAGAAAAAAAATTAAAAGAAGAGAAAGAAAGATAATCCAATTTTTTTGTTTTAGAAAAAAGCCCCGAAGTCCTCTCATAACTGACTAAATATAACACAAAAATTTTTAAATAGTTCTTTTAAAGTTGAAAGGTTTTCTGTAGGGTGCTATAATTCAAAGAAATTAGTTAAAATCAAAAGTCTCAAGAAAAGGAGGTTACTATGAAAATCTACAAAGATGCAGATGTAGATCTTTCCATTCTTAAAGACAAAGTAATAGCAGTTTTGGGATACGGAAGTCAAGGACATGCCCATGCTTTAAATTTAAGGGATTCTGGATTAAATGTCATTGTGGGTGTAAGAAAAGGGGGAAGAAGTTATGAGAAAGCAAAGGAGCACGGATTTGATCCTTTGCCTGTTCGTGAAGCCTGCGAGAAAGCAGATCTTATAATGATTCTTCTTCCGGATCAAAATCAGCCACAGGTTTATAAAGAAGAAATTGCTCCGGCTTTAGAACCTGGAAAAATGCTTCTTTTTGCTCATGGGTTCAACATACATTACAACCAGATTGTTCCTCCAGCTGATGTTGATGTTGCCATGGTTGCTCCTAAAGGACCAGGACATTTGGTCAGAAGAGAGTTTGAAAAAGGAGCAGGAGTTCCCTGTCTCGTTGCTGTTTATCAGGATGCAACAGGAACTGCTTTTCAAAAAGCCCTTGCTTATGCTAAAGGAATTGGAGGAACAAGAGCAGGGGTGATTGAAACCACTTTTAAAGAAGAAACAGAAACTGATCTTTTTGGAGAACAGGTAGTACTATGCGGAGGAGTATCTGCACTTATTAAGGCTGGATTTGAAACACTTGTTGAAGCAGGTTATCAACCGGAAGTTGCATATTTTGAATGTTTACATGAGTTAAAATTAATTGTTGATCTTATTTATGAAGGCGGACTCTCTTTCATGAGATATTCTATTAGTGATACAGCTGAATATGGAGATCTGACCAGAGGTCCAAGAATAATAAATGAACAGGTAAGAGCTGAAATGAAAAAAATACTTAAAGAAATTCAAGATGGCAGTTTTGCAAGAGAATGGATTTTAGAAAATCAGGCAGGAAGACCTGTTTTAAATGCTTTAAGAAGAATTGAGGCAGAACATCCTATAGAAGAAATCGGTAAAAAACTAAGAGCTTTAATGCCCTGGATTAAAAAACCAGAAAAATAAAACTTCAGGAGAGGGCTTAAATGCCCTCTCTCATTTTTAATGCATCTCTTTTAAAGCTCTGTAAACTTTTTCTATGGTTTCTTCAATTTCTTTTTTTCCGTGAGCAAGAGAAACGAACCAGGCTTCAAATTGTGACGGTGGAAGATAAACTCCCTTTTCAAGCATTTTCTGCCAAAAGATAGCAAATTTTTCTGTATCTGAAGTTAAAGCCGTTTCAAAATCTATCACTTCTTTTTCTGTAAAAAAGAGCGTTAACATAGAACCTATTCTATTAACTTTATAAGAAAGTCCGAGTTTCTTTAAAGCTTCTTTTATTCCCTCTTCAAGTTTTTGAGAAAGGTCTTCCAGTTTTTCATAAGTTCCTGGCTTCATAAGCTCTTTTATGGTTGCCAATCCTGCTGAAACTGCAATGGGATTTCCAGAAAGGGTTCCAGCTTGATATACAGGTCCCTCAGGTGCAACAAGTTCCATAATCTCTTTTTTTCCTCCATAAGCTCCTACTGGTAACCCTCCCCCTATAATTTTCCCAAGGCAGGTTAAATCTGGAGTAACTCCAAACTTTCCCTGAGCCCCTGAAAGACCGACTCTGAATCCTGTTATTACCTCATCAAAAATAAGAAGTGCTCCGTACTTTTGAGTAATTTCTCTTAAAAATTCTAAAAAACCCTCTTTCGGCAAAACAACCCCCATATTGCCTGGAATGGGCTCAACTATTATTGCTGCTATCTCTTCTCCATATTCTTTAAAAGCTCTCTCCACTGCTTCAAAGTTGTTAAAAGGGAGGTTAAGAGTATGTGCAGTTAATTCTTCTGGAATTCCTGGACTTGCAGGTATACCAAAAGTAGCAAGTCCTGAACCAGCTTTAACAAGTAAAGAATCTACATGTCCGTGATAACAACCCTCAAATTTGATAATCTTTTTTCTTTGAGTATAGGCTCTTGCAAGTCTTATAGCACTCATAGTGGCTTCTGTTCCTGAATTAACAAGACGCACCTTTTCTATGGAAGGGAAACATTTTTTGATAAGCTCTGCCAGTTCCACTTCCTGCCAGGTAGGTGCACCAAAACTTGTTCCCCTTTTTGATGCAAAGTAAACATTTGCTATAACTTCAGGATGAGCATGACCGAGAATAAGAGGACCCCAGGAACAAACATAATCAATATACTTGTTACCATCTACATCAATTAAATAAGCACCCTCTCCTCTTTCAAAAAAAACAGGATCTGCCTTAACCGCCTTGCACGCTCTTACGGGGCTATTAACCCCTCCGGGAATAGCTTTTAAAGCCCTTTCATAAAATATTTTAGATCTTATTCTCATAATTCTACCTCCAAATTCTTTTTAGATATTCTATTTTACACAGTTTTTCAAGAATTAAAGTTAAATTCACAGCTTCTTCCAAACTCTCCCCCCAGGTTAAAACTCCGTGTTTACTTAATACTATAACCTTAGAAGTTTTGGCAAGTTCAGATACAACCTCCCAAAGTTCTGATGAACCGGATTTTAAAAAAGGGGCTATTTTTATTTCCTTGATAAGAAGCTCCCCTTCAAAATGGGAAAAATTCTTAAAATCAAAACCACAAATATCAAGCAAAAGAGTAAAAGGTGGATGAGTATGAACAATAGCTTTAGCTGAAGGATTTTTTAGATAAACTTTATAATGCATTCCCCATTCAGAAGAGGGTTTCCCGACAATACAGTCTCCTTTCCAGTTAATAAAACAAAGTTCCTCTGGTTGTAAAATCTCTTTTATTCTTCCAGAAGGAGTAATCCAGAAACCATCTCTATCCCTTACAGAAAGATTACCTTCTGAGCCTAAAATTAACTCTTTTTCAGAAAGATACTTGGCAAAAAAACAAAGCTCTTCTGTCTTTTTCATCAAACCTTTATACTTTTTACAAGCTCTATATTTTCTAAAGCCCAATCAACCGTTCTTTTAAGCCCCTCTTCTATATCAACCTCCGGTTTCCAACCAAGAAGTTTTTTGGCCTTTTCAATTTCAGCCCAAGTGACTTTGACATCCGCTTTGTGAAATTCCAGATATTCCTTTTTTGCCTTTTTTGCCATAAGTTTTTCTAAAATTTCAATTATCTGGTTTATGGAAATGGGGTTTTTCCCTCCTCCAAGATTAATAATTTCATATCCCAGCGGTTTTAAAGCAAGTATAGTTCCCCTTGCAATATCATCTATGTAGGTATAATCTCTTGCCTGTGTTCCATCTCCATAAATTTTTATAGGTGTATCCTCATAAATCCATTTAATAAATCTAAAAATGCTCATATCTGGTCTTCCCGCAGGACCGTAAACCGTAAAATATCTAACAACTGAAATGTCAAGTCCATAAAGATGATGGTAGGTATAGGCAAGTAGTTCTGCTCCTTTTTTAGTTGCTGCATAGGGAGAAAGGGGGGTATCAACTTTTAAATCTTCGTGAAAAGGTGGTTTTTGTCCTGCATAAACAGATGAGGTTGAAGCAAGAACCATTTTTTTTATTCCAAAATCTTTCATAAGTTCAAGAAGATTAAGTGTTGCTGTAATATTAGAATTCACATAAATCCACGGATTTTCTAAGCTTGCCCTGACCCCTGCCCTTGCTGCAAGGTGAATTATAGAATTGATAGGATAAACTTCAAAAAGAAGTTTCAGAGCCTGAAAATCTGCTAAATCAATTTGATGAAATTTAAAATTTTCAAACCTTTTAAGCTGGGAAAGCCTCCATTCCTTAAGTCTTACATCATAAGCAGAATTGAGATTATCCACTCCCAAAACCGATTTATTTTCTTTCAATAAAAACTCCGCAACCCTCCAACCTATAAATCCTGCAACTCCTGTAACAAGATAACATTCCATTTTTTTAACTCGTCATATTAGAATAAGGTATTAAATACTTTTTGTTAATATAGTCTGAAAGCTCAAAACTAAGTTTTGCTTCATCTTCCATTGTTTGCTGAATCTTTATAAGCTTTTCATAACCAAGAAAAGAAGAAAGTTTCTCACAAAAGAAATTTCTACAAAAAAGAGGAGTAAGAATGAGACTACATCCATTTTCTCCAAGAAAAAGACAATCTTCAGGTCTCTCTAAATTTAATTTCAATGAAGTTCCTTTTTCTTCAAAAAGCAAGAGATTTATAAAAAATTCTCCTTTACTTAATTTCCATTCTAAACCTGCCTGACAGCACTTTTCACCAGAACCTGCACAGCGAGCACAAAAATCAAAAGAACCTGTTTTTATAAAAACATCCCTTGTTTTTTCTATAGCTTCTAAAAGTAAGAGGAGTTTTTCTTTTATAAAAGTATCTTTTTTTAATTTTTCTCTAAAAAAATCTTTATATAACTCCTCTAAATTTTTAAAATACCTGATACTTTCATCAATCATTTATAATTGGCAATAGTCTAACTCTTTACCACTAATTTCGTTTAATACCAGACCCGTCAAAATTTTGGGATAAAAGTATGTGCATTTGTGAGGCATAAGCTTTTTAGCTTGAGAAACCTTTTTTAAAATTTCTGCAGAAATAAAAGGAAAAATTATTCCAATTGCCCCTTTTTGAACCTCTTTTATTAATTCATCTAAATCTGATATAAATCTCACCTTACCTTTTTCTTTTAATTCTTCTTCTCTAATTTTAAGGGCACTTTCCATAATTTTTAAAAAGTTATAAAGCGGTATCTCAGAAAACAAAGAATCTTCTTTTCTTATTTTTTCCGTTATTTCATCTTTTATACGGAATACCTTTATCTCTTCCCCAAAAATTAATGCCCACTCTTTTTGACTATTCTTAAAAAGCTTATCAAGATTAATCTCTTTGTCCAAATTTAAACTATTTATAGGCTCGACAAATTTTAAAAATTTCTTAATTATTTCTTGAGGAGATTCAAAATAATAAGCTCTATAAGTTGGGAGCATGAGAAGATTTTCATCCTCCATGGGAGATACATACATGGCTATGTAGTTATAATCTTTTAAAGGATTTTTCCCATGAATACTTTCCATATATTCTTTAAACTTAAGAGCTGTTTTATACCGGTGATGGCCATCTGCAATATAAAAAGTTTTATCTTTAAAAAAGGCTAATAATTTTTTAATAAGTTCTTTTTCTGAAATTTTATAAAGTATGTGCTTTTCATTTTGAAAATTTACCGTATAAAGATGTTCTTTATACTCATCAACAATTTTAATAGTTT
This sequence comes from Thermodesulfobacterium sp., assembly GCA_036781525.1. Classification (GTDB taxonomy): domain Bacteria; phylum Desulfobacterota; class Thermodesulfobacteria; order Thermodesulfobacteriales; family Thermodesulfobacteriaceae; genus Thermodesulfobacterium. Next base: position 26,215 of record DAIQAS010000008.1, read on the forward strand.
CAAGGGATGGGTCTTCATAAAGAGAAAATATTTGACTGAACTGGAAATGTGTTTTTTTAAGAAGTTCTAATCTATCTTCGGTAACTTTGGAATAGGTTTTCTCATGGGGAAGAATCTTACCCTCTTCAAATGAACTAAGTTTTACAAGAAGAATAAAACCCTTTCTTAAAAAGGATTTTCCATGATATGTAAATTCTATCTCATAAAAATAAATTCCCGGAGTGCTGTTTTTAATAAGAATTTGAGAATCTATCCAGTTTTTCAGAAGTTCTTTAGCTTTATCATAATTTTCTGGAAGCTCTAAATGAAAAATATTATACGAACTTTTGGCTTTAAAATACTCTATTTCTTTTTCTGAAACGACATCATAAGGTGGTGCTACAACTTCTTCTATGTTGACCTTTTCTGAATTATATCTCCAGGCACAAAAAGGAAGACATTCAGGCATATTTTCCCTTTGGAAAAATTTTCCCTAAACATACCAAAAATTTGTAAAATCGCAATAAAAACTCAAAGATTAAAAATAAAGATAGGGGACCCTAATAAGATTATAAGGTCCCCCTATACAAAGGATTTTATATTTTAGATAAGTTTCAAAACATCTTTTACAGAAACAACGCCAACTACTCTATCATTTCTTACAACTGGGAGATGTCTGATTTTATGGTCAATGAACTTTTCTAAAACTTCTCTAAGAGTGCTATCTGGTGAAACAGTAATAACATCTTTAATGAGAAATTCTTTTATAAGTTTATCTTTGTTGTTAATATCACAGCAGAGTATACTCATTAAATCTTTTTCTGAAATAACTCCCACAAGCTTTCCGGTATCGGCACTTACAACCGGCAAGAAACCTATATCTTTTTCACTCATAAGCTTAGCAACCTCAATAACTTTAACATTATCATTTACGGTAATTGGTCGATTCATAAACTCTTCAACTTTAACACGCTCAGTAAAAGCTTTCTTAACTCCTGCAGTAATAAGTGCTACTTCATTAAAAACATAACGGGGATCAATATAACCTAAAATGTGTCCTTCTTTATCAACAACTGCAATACCCTTGACCCCGGTTTGCTGAATTAATACGATGGCATCAATAATTCTTGCTGAATCAAAAACTGCATCAATATCAAGTACCACTTCTTTCAACGGAGTATTTATAGTATGTCCTGAAACAAGGGATTTTATAAGTGATCTTTCTTCTACAATACCAAGGTATTTTCCATTTTCAGAAACTATAGCTACACGGTGCCCCTCTTTCTGCATTTGATTCATAGCCTCTCCGATTGGCATATTAGCAGGTAAAATAAGGGTTTCGTGTGCAAACTTACCAGCAGAAAGCTCTTCCCAAAGTCTTTCTCCCTTTGTTTCCCATCCTTTAAATAAATAAAGCAATCCCATAATCATGGGAATAATCGTTGACCAGATAATAACTGAAAGATAATGATTACCAGTTAATTTAAAAAGAAGGGTAATCATAAAAGGAGTTAAACCTCCAAAAACACCGTATCCCATATTATAAGTAAAACCAATGGCTGTGGTTCTGATCTTAGCAGGGAAAAGCTCTAATAACATAGCTGACATGGCACCACTGTATCCAATACCGTTCATGAAGGTTCCAGCAGCAAAAAGTAAGAATAATGCAGTAGTATCAGGAGGATTTACATAATTTTTCATAAGGAAAAAGGTAATGGGAAAGAGTAAAGCATTTCCATAGATTCCAAAGAGAAGAACGGGTCTTCTTCCAATTTTATCAGAAAGCCATCCAAAGAAGAGATAAGTCCAAAGAACCGCATAGGTTGCATAAGCAAGAAGTTGGTTACTGAGTTTGGCTGGTACACCCAGATCATTTGCATAAAATTTTATATAAAGCTGGTTTGTATACCATATAGGTCCGTGGGCACCTATGACACCAATCCA
>DAIQAS010000009.1:0-302 GCA_036781525.1 Thermodesulfobacterium sp.
TTCATTTTCTATTTCCCACAAAAACGCATTCAGCCCCGCAACTGCAAAAGAACGATATAAATCCTCTCTGCTGTATTCCAAACCGTTATTTTCAGAACTTACTGCAAGCCTACCTTTGAGGAATTGAAATAGTGCGGCAAGAATAAGTGCATCAATGTCTCTTCCTCCTGCAAGCCTACCTTTGAGGAATTGAAAGGAAGAAGCATTGAGATGGTATCAGGCGGGCTGGAATCTCTGCAAGCCTACCTTTGAGGAATTGAAAGGCAGGGTGGCTATTTTGTGACGGTCAGGAAGTTTCACTC